>CAMDPK010000070.1 GCA_945904015.1 Candidatus Kuenenia stuttgartensis
CGTCAGCCCCCGGACGAGATGCGAGCGATGCCGACGCAGTCCGGGGGCTGACGCCGCCCGGCTCGCCTGATCACGACCCCGATCCCGACAATGCGCGTCTGATCCAAGAGTTGGCGGCCACGCGCGAGTACTTGCAATCGCTGATCGAACAGCAAGAGGCCGCCAACGAAGAACTGCAATCCGCGAACGAAGAGGTTCAATCGGCTAACGAAGAACTGCAAAGCACCAACGAAGAGCTGGAAACCTCCAAAGAGGAAATTCAGTCGAGCAACGAAGAGCTGGCTACCGTCAATGACGAACTGCACAACCGCAACCTTGAGTTGAACCGGGGCAACAACGACCTCGTCAATCTGCTCGGCAGCATCCAGACGGCGATCGTCATGCTTGGGCCGGACCTGCGCGTCCGGCGGTTCACTCCGAAGGCGGAGAAGCTGCTCAACCTGCTGCCGACCGACGTGGGCCGCCCGCTGGCCGAGATCAAACTCAACCTCGAAAACCTCCCCGATCTGGAACCGCTCCTGGCGGAAGTGCTCGACACCGTCACCACCAGCGAATGCGAAGTCCAAGACCGGCACGGCCACTGGTATTCGCTGCGGCTCCGTCCGTACAAAACTCTGGACAACAAGATCGACGGCGTGGTCGTGATGCTGGTCGATGTGGACGCGATGAAGCGGGCCCACACTTATACCGAGAGCATCGTCGCCACGGTCCGCGAACCGCTGCTGGTGCTGGACAAGGATCTGCGCGTCCAGACCGCCAGCCGCTCGTTCTACGAGTTCTTTCTCGCCGGGCCTGAGAACACGGTCAACCGGCCTCTGTTCGAGCTGGGTAACGGCCAATGGGACATCCCCGACTTGCGCCGGCTCTTGGAGGAGGTTGTGCCGCGCGACAATCAAGTCAACGACTTCGAGATGGAACGGGAGTTCGAACAGATCGGCCGAAAGACGATGCGGCTCAACGCCCGGCGTCTGCTCCAAGCGGCCGATCAAGACCCTCTGATCCTGCTCGCCATCGAGGACGTCACCGAGAGCAAGCGGGCCGAGGAAGTGTTGCGACTGAGCGAGGAGCGGCTGCGGTTCATTATGGACTCGATGCCGCAGAAAATTTTCACCGCCAAGCCGAACGGTGACGTGAACTACTTCAATCCGCAGTGGGCTGAGTTCACCGGCCTGCCATCCGAGCAAATCAGGGATGCGGGTTGGACGCATTTCATTCATCCCGACGACGTGGACGAGAACGCCCGAGTCTGGCTGCGCTCGCTCGACACCGGCGAACCGCTCCAGTTCGAACACCGCTTCCGGCGTGCCGATGGCGAGTACCGCTGGCACATCAGCCGAGCGATGCCGATGCGGGACGAGGCGGGCCAGATCATCATGTGGGTCGGCTCGAACACCGACATCCATGACATCAAGCAGGCCGAAGCGGCGCTGCATGATTCCGAGTTGCGTTATCGGCGGCTCTTCGAGGCGGCCAAAGACGGCATCCTGATCCTCGACTTCAACAGCGGGTTGATCATTGACGCCAACCCGTTCATGACCGAATTGCTGGGCTACTCGCACGAAGATTTCACCGGCAAGGAACTGTGGGAGATCGGCCTGTTCAGCGACAAGTCGGGGAACGAAGCCGCTGTGCGAGAACTGCAAGAGAACGGCTACATTCGTTACAAAAACTTGCCGCTCGAAACCAACCACGGGAAGCGGGTCGAGGTCGAAGTGGTCGCCAACGCCTACGAGGAGGACCACCACAGCGTCATCCAGTGCAACATTCGCGACATCACCGAACGCAGCCGCTTGCAAAAGCAATTGCAGGAGCAAGCGGCCGAGTTGGCGGACCTGTACCTCCGCAAGGACGAGTTCCTGGCAATGCTTAGTCACGAGCTGCGCAGTCCCCTCGCTCCCATGTCCAACGCCGTGCAACTGCTAGGTCTCCAGCCGGAGGGCGAGAACGAGATCCAGCAGCAAGCTCGCGGCATCATCGAACGTCAAATGGGACAACTGCAGCATCTCGTCGATGACCTGCTCGAAGTCTCCCGCTTCACGACTGGACGAGTTCAGCTTCGCCGAGAACGAGTCGCCGTGAGCAGCATCGTGGAACTTGCGGTGGAGACCGTTCGCCCGCTGATCGTGCAACACCGGCACGAACTCACGGTGTCGGTACCGCCGGAACCAATCTGGCTGCACGCCGATGCTTCCCGGCTGGAACAAGTGGTGACGAACTTGCTCACTAACGCCGCCAAGTACACCGAAGACGGCGGCCACATCGAATTAGTGGTGAGTGGTGAGTGGAGAGTGGCGAGTGGAGAACTGGAAGAGTTCGAACACGCCACTCCCGCTTCTCTTCTCGCCACTCACCACTCGCCACTCGCCACTCCTTGGGTCGTCATCCGCGTACGCGACACCGGTGTTGGCATCGCCCCGGAACTACTCCCGCACATCTTCGACCTGTTCACACAGGGAGAACGATCGTTGGACCGCTCACAAGGCGGGTTGGGCATCGGACTGGCTTTGGTGCAGCGGCTCACGGAACTGCACGGAGGAAAAGTTGAGGCCAACAGTGTTTTGGGGCAAGGAAGCGAGTTCGTCTTGCGACTGCCGGTGGCACCGACTGACACACCGTCTTCGCCTGCGTCGGTCACAGAAACCGGCCTGTGGACCACACACCCGTTGCGAGTGCTGGTGGTGGATGACAACGTGGATGCGGCTCAGACATTGGGGATGCTGCTGCGCGCGTCGGGGCATGATGTGCGGACGGCTCACGACGGGCCGACAGCCGTGCAAGCGGCCAGCGATTACCGACCGGACGTGGTGTTGTTGGACATCGGCTTGCCCGGCCTGGACGGCTACGAGGTCGCGAAGCGAATTCGCCAGCATCCAGATCTCAAGGACGTCATGCTGGTCGCGTTGACGGGTTATGGTCAGGAGGCAGACCGCCAAACGTCACTGGAAGCAGGCTTCAATCACCACTTGGTCAAGCCCGCTCGTTTAGATCAGTTGCAGAAAATCCTGGCGACTGTTTCGGAGAAGGTAAGTTGAAGAGCAGGTAGCACGACGCGCAAGCGAGTGATTTTGATAGTGAATGATGTTGGACCACTCGCTTGCGCGTCGTGCTGGTGGCGCAAGGCGAAACAAAATCAGAGATCATCAAACTTGAAAGCCCCCGACTTACTTCTCCCGTTCCGAACGGTATGATGCTCGCCGCTACGGAGCCTGTGTCAGTTCGGAATCAGCTCCGTCGGATCATTGAATTGAATTTCGGATGACTCCTTGAAAGGCAACCCGGCCGTGCCGGGGGGCTGGTTGAAGAGTAAGCCGACGTGGTCGAAGCCCTCGGGGGATTCGACCACGTCGGCTTTTTTTGTTTCGTCGAGGCGGCAGTCTTTGGATGAAGGAATCGATTGTGTCAACGGACGTGATGACGAAGAATCGGCCAGTACGCACGCAGTCGAGTGACGGGCGTGGCTCTCCGCCGCAGACGGCAGCGTGGCACATGCTCCCGGTGGCTGAGGCCGTCGAGCGGCAGCAGAGTGATGTTGCGCAGGGGCTGACTCAGGCCGAGGCGGCTCGGAGACTCGTGCAGTTTGGTCCCAATGCGTTGGCTCAGGCGCGTCAGCGTTCGACTCTGTCCATCTTTGTGGTTCAGTTCCAGAGCCTCATTGTGGCTTTGCTGGTTGGGGCGACGGCGATCGCTTTTGCCTTGGGCGAAAACATTGAAGCGATTGCGATCCTGGTGGTCATCGTCCTGAATGCCGCTATCGGTTTCTTCACCGAATGGAAGGCGGCGCAGGCGCTGTCCGCATTGCAAAAACAGGCGGTGCGGGTCGCTCATGTGATCCGCGATGGCGTGCAGAGCGAGATTCCCGCGGTCGAGTTGGTGCCGGGCGATCTGATCGTCCTGGCTGCCGGGGCACGAGTTCCCGCTGATGGACGCATCGTCGAATGTGTCCGATTGCAAATTGAAGAATCGGCACTGACTGGTGAGTCAAACGCGGTTACCAAGACAGCCGATCCGCTTCCCGACGAGGATGCGGCACTTGGTGACCGTCTTAATATGGCCGTCCTGGGCACGACGATCACGGACGGCCGAGGCCGATTGCTGGTGACGGACACCGGCGCGCAAACCGAGGTCGGCAAGATCGGCATCCTGATTGATGAGGCGACCACTCGCGCCACTCCGTTGGAGCAAAAGCTGGCGCAGCTCAGTCGTCTGCTGATCGTGATTGTGTTGGCGCTGTGTGCCGTCATTGTCGTGGCGGGCTGGTTGCGCGGCGTGACTGACTTCTGGCACATGCTGGAGATCGGCGTCTCTCTGGCGATCGCCGCAGTGCCGGAAGGTCTGCCCGCTGTGGCCACCATGACGCTGGCGCTGGGAATGCAACGGATGGCTCGGATGCGTGCGCTCGTCCGCCGACTTCCCGCTGTCGAGACACTGGGTTCCACCACCGTCATCTGCACCGACAAGACCGGGACACTGACGAAGAACGAAATGACCGCGTGCGTCTTCATGCTGGACCAACGCCGCGTTGAAGTGACCGGCACGGGATACGCGCCGGTGGGCAAGTTTCAAGACGGCGACAAGCCTGTGGATCCGCGCGCTGACGAACATCTTGCTCTGGCGCTGCGCATCGGCATGTTGTGCAACGATGCCAAAGTGGAACGCGCCGATGGCCACGAAACCGTGCTGGGCGATCCCACCGAAGCGGCCTTGATCGTCGCGGCGGAAAAGGCCGGGATGAACCCAGCCGACTTGGCTCCCGAATTTCCGCGACTCAGCGAAGTCCCGTTCGACAGTACCAGCAAGCGCATGGTGACGGTGCATCGCTCGCCGCAGGGTCCGACGCTGGCGTTCGTCAAAGGTGCGCCGGCGACAGTGATCGCGTCGAGCAGTTCACAGTTCCGAGCCACGGGAGTGACGCCCCTCACGGACGATGACCGCCGGCGCTGGGACGAGACGAACGAAAAGTTGGCCGGTGCGGCGCTGCGCGTGCTTGGCCTGGCGTATCGCGAATTGCCGGAGGGCTACACCGAGCCCGACTTCGATCGCGAGTTGACCTTCGTCGGCTTGGTCGGCATGAGCGACCCGCTGCGCGACGAGGCGAAAGCGGCCATCACCACTTGTCGCGAGGCGGGCATTCGGACCGTGATGATCACCGGCGACCAGCAGACGACGGCTGCCGAGATCGCGCGGCAACTGGGGCTTGATCGCAATCTTGAAGGCGGGCCGTTAGTCACCGTTCACGGTCGCGAGCTGACCGACCTGGACGCTGAAGGCTGGAAGCGGATTGTGGCCGACGCCGCCGTGTTTGCCCGCGTCTCTCCCGAGCACAAGCTGCGAATCGTCGAAGCGCTGCAACAACAGGGTCACATCGTCGCCATGACGGGTGACGGAGTGAACGACGCTCCGGCCATGAAGAAGGCGGACATCGGTATCGCGATGGGCATCAAGGGGACCGAAGTCGCCAAAGAAAACGCCGACATGGTGGTCACCGACGATAACTTCGCCAGCATCGTCGGGGCCGTCGAGCAGGGGCGGATCATCTACGGGAACATTCTTCGGTTCCTGCATTACCTGCTGTCGTGCAACATCTCAGAAATCCTCACCGTGTTCGTCGCCCTGATGATTGGCTGGCCGCTGCCGCTGGTGGCGCTGCAGATTTTGTGGCTCAATTTGATTACCGACATCTTCCCTGCCTTCGCTCTCGCGTTGGAGCCGTCGGCACCGGACGTGATGAATCGCCCGCCACGCGATCCGCAGGAGTCTCTGCTCACTCCCCGTTTCGTCGGCCTGATTGTCTGGCAGGGAGTGCTGCTCACCGGAGTCACTCTCTTTGCCTTTGCCATCGGCATGCACTGGCACGGGACCGACGGCGAGGGCTTGCGACAGGCAACCACGATGGCCTTCATGACGCTGGCTCTGGCTCAGGTCTTCCACGCCTTTAACGCGCGTTCGCAGAGACGATCAGCATTCACCAGCCGGCTGTTCACGAACGGCTGGCTCTGGGCGGCGACGGGGATGTGCCTGATCCTTCAAGCCGCCGCGGTGTACCTGCCGCTCTTGCAGAAGGTGCTTCATACTGTCCCGCCGACGGTCTCGGACTGGGGAGTAATTGCTGCTTGTTCTTTGCTGCCCGTGCTCGTGGTGGAGTTGGTCAAAGTGATCCAGCGAGTCGCGTTAGGCGTCCATCCATCATCAACCGGAACGCGTCATACTGAGCACGAGTAAGGTTGGCACAAACCCCACCGAGCTTGTCTCATTGGACTCTACACCACTTACTGATCGAGACTCAGATCGCTGTCTTGCTTGTGCAAGAGCCAACTCTTCCCGATTCGCTGTCTCTCTCAATTCGCTGTCGAAACCTGTCCTGATTGCGGGTCCGACGACAAGTCATCGACAGCGAATTGAGAGAGACAGCGAATCGGGATCTTTGCAAACCGGACGCTATCGCGTTCCGGCTGATTCATAAGGTCAGTTCGTAAGGAAGAAAAATCGATTTCATGACTGCTACTCTCTCCGCTGAACTGCTGCGAAAAATGGATGCCTACTGGCGAGCCGCGAACTATTTGTCGGTCGGACAGATTTATCTGCTCGACAACCCGCTGCTGCGCGAGCCGCTCAAGCTGGAGCATGTGAAGCCTCGGCTTGTGGGGCACTGGGGGACGACGCCGGGATTGAATTTCATCTACGTGCATCTGAACCGAGTCATCCAGGAGCATGACCTCAACGTGCTCTATGTCACCGGTCCTGGTCACGGTGGACCGGGCCTCGTTGCCAACACATATCTCGAAGGCACCTACACTGAGATTTATCACGACATCTCGCAGGACGAAGCGGGGATGCAGCGGCTGTTCAAGCAGTTCTCGTTTCCCGGCGGCATCCCCAGCCATGTCGCGCCGGAAACGCCCGGCTCGATTCACGAAGGGGGCGAACTCGGCTATGCCCTGTCGCACGCTTTCGGAGCGGTGTTCGATAACCCCGACCTGATCGTCGCCTGCGTGGTCGGTGACGGAGAGGCAGAGACCGGGCCACTCGCGACCAGTTGGCACTCGAACAAATTCCTCAATCCCGTGCATGACGGCGCGGTGCTGCCGATCTTGCACTTGAACGGCTACAAAATTGCTGGCCCGACGGTGCTCGCGCGCATCAGCCATGAAGAACTGGAGCAACTCTTTCGCGGTTACGGCTACACGCCGTACTTCGTCGAAGGGGATGACCCGCAGGCGATGCACCAGCTCATGGCCGAAACGCTCGACAAAGTCTTTGCTGAGATTCGGCTGATTCAACAAGACGCCCGAAACGTAGCCGGCTCTCGCCGAGAGCCGTTTCCCGCTCTCGGCGAGAGCGGGCTACGTTCGAGCGGCCCACAATTCAAACGCCCGCGTTGGCCGATGATCGTCTTGCGAACTCCCAAAGGTTGGACCGGGCCGAAGGAAGTGGATGGCAAGCAGGTCGTCGGCACCGTCCGTTCGCATCAAGTGCCGATGGGCGAGATGTCACATCCGAACCACGTTCGCATCCTCGAAGAGTGGATGAAGAGCTATCGCCCGGAGGAACTGTTCGACGCGGCTGGCAAACTGAACGCCGAACTGGCGGAACTGGCTCCGCGCGGAACGCGACGCATGGGAGCGAACCCGCACGCGAACGGCGGCGAGTTGCTCCAAGACCTGCGCCTGCCGAATTTCCGCGACTATGCCGTCGAGGTGGCTCAACCCGGAGCAATCGACGCCGAGTCCACGCGGTTTCAAGGTCAGTTCATTCGGGATGTGCTCAAGCTCAACGCCGATGAAAAAAACTTCCGAGTCTTCAGCCCCGACGAGACGTCCTCCAACCGTTGGAACGCCGTCTTTGAAGTCACCGACCGAGCGACCACGGCGGACATCCTCCCTGGTGATGATCACCTCGCGCCCGACGGCCGCGTCATGGAAATGCTCAGCGAGCATCAGTGCCAAGGCTGGCTCGAAGGTTATCTGCTCACCGGCCGGCATGGGTTCTTCTCGTGCTATGAAGCCTTCATTCACATCATCGACTCGATGTTCAACCAACACGCCAAGTGGCTGAAGGTCACGCGGCAGATTCCGTGGCGGCGGCCGATCGCATCGCTCAACTATTTGCTCAGTTCGCATGTCTGGCGGCAGGATCACAACGGATTCAGTCATCAAGACCCCGGCTTCATCGACCACGTCGTCAACAAGAAGGCCGAGATCATTCGCGTCTACCTTCCGCCCGATGCCAACACGCTCCTGTGCGTGACCGACCATTGCCTGCGCAGCCGCCACTACGTCAACGTCATCGTGGCTGGGAAGCAACCGGCTCCGCAGTGGCTGAACATGGACCAGGCGATCAAGCACTGCTCCGCCGGCATCGGCATCTGGGAGTGGGCCAGCAACGACAAGGGAGGCGAGCCGGACGTCGTCATGGCGTGTTGCGGTGATGTGCCGACGCTGGAAACGCTCGCCGCCGTGGAACTGCTGCGTGGGTTCTTTCCCGACCTGAAGGTGCGAGTCATCAACGTGGTGAACCTGATGAAGCTGCAACCTCCCCGCGAGCACCCGCATGGCCTGAGCGACCCTGACTTCGACTCGCTCTTCACAACCAACAAGCCGATCCTCTTCGCGTTCCACGGCTATCCCTGGCTGATTCATCGGCTCACCTACCGTCGGACCAATCACGAGAACTTGCACGTCCGGGGCTACAAGGAAGAAGGGACGACAACGACACCTTTTGACATGGTGGTCCTGAACGATCTCGACCGCTTCCGTCTCGTCTCCGACGTGATCGACCGCGTGCCGAGCTTGGGAGCGCAAGCCGCCTACGCCAAGCAGGCGATTCGCGACAAGCTGATCGAACACAAGCAGTACATCACCGAGCATGGCGAGGACATGCCTGAGATTCGCGACTGGAAATGGCAGGGGACGTAGCCATGCACATCCTCTGCTTGAACAGCGGCTCGTCGTCCCTGAAGTTTGCCGTCTATCGTTGTGACAATGGCGACGACGTCGAGCTTGCGCGCGGGGCAGTGGAAGGCATCTCACAAGAGCACGGCCGACTCTGGATACAGCAGCCGAAAGACAGCCAGCGCCAAGAGAGCCAGCGTTCCTTCGTCTCACATCAAGCCGCGTTTGAAGCGGCGATGGATTCGCTGGCGACGCTGGAGTTGCCGGCCTTCTCGGTCATCGGTCACCGAGTGGTGCATGGCGGCGATCAGTTCGATGGTCCCACGCGAATCGACCCGCAAGTTCTCGGCACGCTGCGAACGCTCGTGCGTTTCGCCCCGCTGCATCTGCCTCCGCAGATCGCCATGATCGAGTTGGCTCAACAACGATTCTCCGAACTGCCTCAAGTGGCCTGCTTCGACACGGCCTTCTTTCGGCACATGCCGGAGCTTGCGCAGCGCTACCCGTTGCCGAGATTCCTGTGGGACGCGGGAGTCCGCCGCTACGGCTTTCACGGCTTGTCGTACGAATCCATCCTGGCCTCGCACCACGCAGCGAGACTCGGACGCACGATCATCGCCCACCTCGGCAACGGTTGCAGCATGACCGCAGTCCAAGACGGTCGGCCTGTCAACACCACGATGGGCTTCACGCCGGCGGGCGGCTTGATGATGAGCACCCGCAGCGGCGACCTCGATCCCGGCGTTTTGATTTATCTGATGGATCATCAGGGATACGGCCCGCGCGACATCGAACGTCTGGTGCATCAGGAATCCGGACTCAAAGGTGTGTCGGGGCTGAGCGGCGACATGCAGACGCTGCTTTCCGTTCGAGGCGACAATCCTCAAGCCGCGCTCGCCATCGACATGTTTTGTGACAGTATCCGCCAACAGATCGGAGCCTTCGCGGCAGTGTTGGGCGGACTCGATCGCTTGATCTTCACGGCCGGCATCGGCGAACGCGCCGTCTTGGTACGTCGCGACATTTGTCACGGTCTGAATCATCTCGGCATCGCCTTGGACGAAGCCGCCAATGCCGCGAACTCTGGTCGAATCAGCACCGCGCAGAGCACCTGTGCTGTGGAAGTCGTCTCGACCAACGAAGAGCTGATGATCGCCCGGCACAGCGCCGCTTTCAGCGCAGCATGAATGTCACAAATACCCACTTGTATCATTACCGCCGAAGGCGATGTTTTTTCTGCAAGATTGTGGCGCGACGCTCCGCGTCGCGATTCACGACGCGGAGCGTCGTGCCACAATGCGGCTTCGCCGCGTAACTGCATTCCAAGAATTGATTGCGCGGTGAAGAAGAGTGGTCAACGAGATTCTGGCGTGAGCCGACAGCTACGCGAAAATGTCGCTGCGCGCGGACTCTGAAATGGCGACGACGGCCGGGTGTTTGAGGCGGCGTTCGGCGGAGATGGCGTAGTAGTGCTCACGCAGGGAAGGCAGCTCGCCGACGAGTTCCACTTCGTGTTGGCGGCGGATTTCGTCGTGGATGACGAACGGCGAAGCGAACAGGCCCTCGCCGGCTTGGCCGAAAACTTTGAGCAACGCGCTGTCATCGAACTCGCCGCGAATTAGCGGACGCAGGCCCTGCGCGTCGAACCAAGTCTCCAGCGATCGCCGCAATGTGCTGGCTCGGCCTTGCAACAGGAACGGTGCTCCGTCGAGCGACTTGGGGAATCCCTTGCGGTACTTGCGGGCCAGTTCTTTGGTTCCGAAGACCGCAACCGCCGATTCACCGAGCAGGTGGTTGTACGCTCGGAATTTCATTGCTCCCGTGACCGGTGTTTCTGACAGCACGATATCCACGTTGTGCAACGCGAGTTCGGCGAGCAGACGTTCGAGTGAATCCTCCTTGCAAATCAACCGGAGCGGTTCGGGGAGTTGCAAGGCTGGTTCGAGCAGTCGTTTCGCGATCAGCTTCGGGACGACATCCACGATACCAACGACGAACCGCTGGGGCTTGCCGGTCGGCCGGCCTTTGAGCGCGTCGAGCATCTCGCGGCCCAGCGAAAAAATCTCGTCGGCGTAGCGATAGATCAGCCGGCCGGTCTCCGTCAGTTCCAATGTGCGGCCGCTCTTTTGGAACAGCTTGTGGCCGAGCGACTCTTCCAACCGGCGCAACTGTGTGCTGATGGCGGGTTGTCCGAGATGCAGTTTTTCGCCCGCGCGGGCGATCGTCCCTTCGCGGACGACGGTCCAGAAATACAGAAGATGGTGATAGTTGAGCCAGTCCATGCCCGGACGTTACTTCATTTTATTGAATGCTTCAACAAAACACTTTCAAATTGTCGAACCTCAACTGACCGCGTAGGATTCGCCGACTTAAAGAAACAAGCGAGCGGCCAGTCTGTGCTGGCGAGCGATGAGAACTGCCCACACGGGACGGACAAGAGTGGCCAGCCTCCAACACCAGCGAATGAATCGACGATGACTCAGCCAGAGAGCAATGGACCCGCACCGCAGATGGCGACGGCGGTGGATGGATTCGGAGAGATGGGGGCCGAAGCCATTCGGCTGTTGTGCGGGGAGCGGCGACGAGTGGACGTCTCCGCCATTCGCCGCTCGCTGGCCGATGCGATGCTGGCGTGGCCGGGGACGGCGGACGAGCGGTGGTGGAAGTGGCTGGTCGAGACGGGTCGCGGGCAGAGTTACGCCGCGCGGGTCATTGATGCGTCGCCGCGCGAAGTGTTCGAGTTGCTGCGGCATGGCGTTGAGGCGGTCACGATTGGCGAAGGGAATGGCTCAAAGCTGCTCGTGCTGACGGGGGCCAAACGACAGAAGCTGCGGTTGTGTGAATTGCCGGGTGGTTCGGCGGGACGCTGGGTTTCGCAGCGCGAGTTGTCGGCGCTGCTGGGTGGGACGAAGGCGACGGTGGAACGGCGGTGGGTCATTCTCGATCCCATGTCGGATGACATGCCGCTGGCGGCGGGCAGTCACGGCGGCGATTCGCACGGCGGCAAAGCTGGGCACGCCGAGCACGCGCATCCGTCGCCGTGGTCGCCGTGGTCGCGGCTGCGGGAATTCATGCGACCGGAATGGTCGGACTTGTGGATCGTGCTGGTCTTCGCGTTATTCACGGGGATGCTGACCCTGGCGACGCCAATCGCCGTCGAAGCGCTCGTCAACACGGTCGCGTTCGGGACGTTGCTGCAACCGCTGATTGTATTGTCGATCATCTTGCTGACGTTTCTGGGTTTCGCGGCGGCGTTGCGATTTTTGCAGCGGTTCGTGGTGGAGCTGATTCAGCAGCGACTGTTCGCGCGCGTCGTCGGGCGGTTGGCGTGGCAGTTGCCGAGGGTGCGATTGGATGCGGCTCACCAGTTCACGCCGGAGTTGCTCAATCGGTTCTTCGATGTCGTGACGATGCAGAAGACCGTCGCGCAGTTGCTGCTCGACGGCCTGAGGGTCGTGCTGACGGTCAGCTTGGGCATGATCGTGCTGGCGTTTTATCACCCGTGGCTGCTGGCGTTCGACGCGGTGTTGCTCGTGATGCTGGCCTTCAACATCTTCGTGCTCGGTCGCGGAGCGGTGCGGACCAGCATCGCGGAATCGGCGAGCAAGTACGCGGTGGCCGGTTGGCTCGAAAACATCGCACTCTGCCCCACGACGTTCAAGGCGGTCGGCGCGGCCGAGTTCGCGCTCACACGAGCCGATCGGCTGACGACCGATTATCTCGTGGCGCGGCAAGCTCACTATCGCGTGTTGATGCGGCAAATCATCAGCGGCTTGGCGCTCGAAGCGTTGGCCAGCGCGGTGCTGCTGGGACTGGGTGGGTTCCTGGTGATTCAAGGGCAGATGACGCTCGGCCAGCTTGTCGCGGCGGAGCTGATTGTGACGTTGATCGTGGCGGCGGTGTCGAAGCTCGATAAGCAGTTCGAGGGCTTCTACGACTTGCTCACGTCGATGGACAAGTTGGGGCACTTGTTCGATCTGCCGGTCGAGCCATCGTCGGGGTTGATCCACGTCGGACACAGCGGCCCGGCCCGCTTGTCGTTACGCGGTGTCGGCTTTTCGCACGGTGATGGTTCACGCGGGCTGAGCGAGGTCTCGTTCGATGTGGCTCCCGGTGAAGTGGTCGCGATCACCGGGCCGGCCGGCTGCGGCAAGAGCACGCTGCTGGATTTGTTGTTCCGGCTGCGTGAGCCGTCGTCGGGGCGCATCGTGCTGGACGATTTCGATCTGGGTGACCTGCGGCCGGACGTGTTGCGGCAAATCGTGTCGCTCGTGCGTGGCATCGAGGTGCTCGACGGAACGCTGGCCGAGAACGTCCACATGGATCGACCGGAGATCACGACGACGGACGTTCGCGACGCGCTGCGGCGAATGGAGTTGGACGCTGTGGCCGATGCGTCTCGCACCACTTCGGGCGCGCGAGGCACTCATCACGATTGGAGCCTCGACACGCATCTCGCCCACGACGGCAAACCTTTGTCGGAGAGTCAGGCGCGGCGCTTGATGTTGGCGCGCGCCGTCGTTGGCAAGCCGCGGTTGTTGCTGATCGACGGCCTGCTTGATGCGCTGCCCGACGAGGACGGCGAACGGTTGCTGGATGAATTGAAACGCACGCGGGCCGGCTGTTCGGTGGTGTTGGCGACGGGTCGCAAGTCGCTCGCGGCGAAATGCGACCGGGTTTGTGAGTTGTGAAGAATGCGGAGAGACAGGAGTAGCCGAACTCGTGAGAGTTCGGTTGTCGCCAAGCCATCCGAAGTCTCACGACTTCGGCTACGAATCGCCTCGGAGAGACAGGAGCTTGCGATGTTAAATACGCTGATTGGACTCGATGTCGAGCACGTTGGTTTTCCGGCGCTGCAGTTGGCGAAGTCGTCGCGAACCGCACGTCGCGTCGCGCGCGTGTTGCTAGTGTTGTTGGCGGGGGCGATCATGGCGTTGGGGTTTGCTCCGTGGCAGCAAACGGTCAGCGGGACGGGCCGGGTCGTCGCATACGCGCCGTTGCAGCGCCAGCAAACGATTGAGGCTCCGATTTCCGGCCGCATCGTCCGCTGGGGCGATCAGGTTTTTGACGGCGTCCGGGTCAAGCAAGACCATTTCATTTTGGAGATTCAAGACATCGACCCGAACTTTCAGCTTCGGCAGCAAGACCAGCTCGCGGCGACGATCCGCGAACTCGACGCGAACAAAATCGTCGTGCTGGCGTATGAAGCTCAGGTCGCGGCATTCGAGACGGTGAAGGAGCAATCGGTCGCGGCGGCGGACGAGTATGTGAAGATCGCCGGCGAGAAACTGCAGATCGAGGAACGGAACCTGGACGCCGAACAGGCGGGCGAACTGCAACAGCGGCTGGACTACGAACGGCAGAAGCTCCTCGCCAAAGACGGGCTGACCTCCACGCTCAAGGTGCAAGAGGCCGAACGCAAATGGAAAGAGTTGATCGCGAAAGTCGATAAGGCCGAGGCGTACATCCGCGCGGCCCGGAATGAACTCGCCGCCAAACGGAACGAGCGGACGTCCAAGGAACGCGAGGCTCAGGCGAAAATCGACTCGTCGAAAGCCGTGCTGCAAAAAGCGCTCGGCGATGTCGCCAAGCTCGACAAAACAATCTCCGAGTTGCAGGTGAAGATCACTCAGCAGCAAAGCCAGATCGTGAAGGCTCCGCGCGACGGCACCATCATGCACCTGATGGCTCACTCCGGCGGCGAGATGGTCAAGCAGGGTGAGCCGTTGTTCGTGCTGATCCCCGATGCCGAAGATCGCGCGGCCGAGATTTGGGTCAGCGGCAACGACGCGCCATTGATCGGCGTCGGTCGCCAAGTGCGACTGCAATTCGAGGGCTGGCCCGCCGTGCAATTCACCGGCTGGCCGAGCGTCGCGGTCGGCACATTCGGCGGCACGGTCTCGAACGTCGATGCCGCCGCCGGTAACAGCAAGAACCAGTTCCGAGTCCTCGTCGTCCCCGATGCCGACTCGCCGCCGTGGCCCAGCACCAAGTTCCTGCGGCAAGGCACACGAGCCAACGGCTGGGTGCTGCTCGACCAAGTCGGCCTGGGCTACGAAGCCTGGCGCAGACTCAATGGATTCCCGCCGACGGTCGCATTTCCCGACGAGAAGTCGAAGGCCAGCGGTCAAACTGGGAAAGAGAAGTAAGCTGCGCTCAACCTGCCGGTCGTGGCTGATGGGCAAACCCTGCGGGTGCCGATCTTTGTCCCATCGAGATGAAGCGATCGGCAGGTGAAAAGTGACCAATACAAGCCCGACGCGAGAGCGAGTGAATGCACCCAGGAGCCTTGGAATGCACTCGCTTGCGCGTCGGGCTTGTATTGACTGGCAAGTTTTCATCTGCCGATCGCCTAAAGCGCGGATCGAATGAGCCAATCAATGACCCTATCACGGATGACGTTCGGGCTGGTGCTTTGCCTTGGCGCGGTGTTCATCGCGGGCGGCTGCGCGCAGACTCGCGGCCGAGTCGCGGCCAAACCCGTGCCAACGCAATGGCGAGCCGGAGGGCGTCAGCCCCCGGACGATCTGAACTCTGAAATCTCAAATACCAAATCTCAAACGGTCCGGGGGCTGACGCCCTCCGGCTCGCCAGATCAACCAGATCAAGAGGTCCGTCGCGCGGCAAATGCGGACTCGGCGATTCAACTTGTCAGCGACGAGCAGCCCGCATCAACAACCGCAGCGGATTCGCAGATCGTGCCGCCAGAGCCTGCGGAAGTCAGCCCGACTCCGAACGCGGAGCCTCTGCAACTCGATGACGTGATCGGCTCGGTCATCGCGAGCTATCCGTTGTTGCGATCGGCGATGTTCGGACGAAACATCGCGCAGGGGGACTTGCTCGCGGCGAATGGTGAGTTCGATCTGAAGCTCAAGGCCGACACGCTCAACATGCCGCTCGGTTTTTACGAGAACTACCGGCAGGCGGTCGGGGCCGAGCAACCGTTGTTCGGCGGCGGCTCGGTGTTCGGCGGCTATCGCCTTGGGACCGGCAACTTCCCGGAGTGGTACGGCGATCGACGGACAAAACTCGGTGGCGAGTTCAAAGCGGGAGCCACGATCCCGCTGGCTCAGAACCGCAACATCGACGACCGCCGCGCGAGTCTCTGGCGAAACCAGTGGGAGGTCCAGTCGGTCGAGCCGGAAATTCAAGCGCAGCTCATTGCGTTCGTCCAAGCGGCGTCGATCACCTATTGGAATTGGGTCGCCGCCGGACAGAACGTGCGCATCACCGAAGAGCTGCTCAAGAACGCGACCGAACGCACGGACAATCTTCGCAAGCGAGTCGATCAAGGCGACGCTCCGCCCATCGAGTTGGTCGATAACGAACGCCTGATCGTGTCGCGGCGGACCAAGCTGATCGACGCCCGCCGCAAGTTTCAGCAATCGGCGTACAAGCTGTCGCTGTTCCTGCGCGATGAGTCCGGCCAACCGCGCGTCATCGACGAATCACACTTGCCGCCCGAATTCCCGCAGGCCGATGATCCGTCGCAACGCAACCTCGACGCCGACCTTCAATCCGCCGTCGCGAGTCGCCCGGAGTTGCGTGTACTCGCGATCCTGCGCGAGCAACTCAGCATCGACCTCGCCAACGCACAAAACATGTTCTTGCCGCAAGTCGATGCGGTGCTCGTCGGCTCGCAAGACGTCGGCAACCCGGCCGATCCCCAGAAGGACGACAAGTCACCGTTTGAGTTGGAAGGGGGCCTGATCGCCAGCGTCCCGCTGCAACGACGCAAGGCGCGGGGCAAGTCGCAGGCCGTCGAGGGCAAGTTGGCTCAACTGCAAGCCAAGACGCAGTTCACTCAGGAGAAGATCGTCGCCGAAGTGCAATCGGCGAGTGCCGCGCTGAATGCCGCGTACCAGCAGCTTGAGCAAGCTCATCAAGCCCTGGACCTCGCCCGCCAAATGGAAGTGGCCGAGCGTCGCAAATTCGACCTCGGTGACAGCAACCTGCTGCTGGTCAATCTGCGAGAACAAGCCACCGCCGATGCCGCCGCCACCGAAGTCGAAGCCCGCCTCAACTTCTTCGACGCCAAAGCCGACTACCGCGCCGCACTCGCCACCGATGTCGTCCCGTAGAGTGTGCCGCCCTCTCTTCCGGACTCGCTCGCGGATGACGGTCCAGAACGACAGACGATGTCGCTCGTTGAGCCAGTCCATGCCGCGCATTTACTTCAATTTATTGAATGCTTCCACAAAACACTTTCAATTCGTTGAAGTTCAACTGACCGCGTAGGATTCGCCGAACAAAGAGACAACGTTTGCAGAGCAGCGACTCAGAAGGAGGCCCATCTTGGAACCGATCAACCGATCCTCGCACAAACCGGATTTATCGGCGAACCTCAAACAGGACGCCTTGGCGTCGGTCGTGGTTTTTCTGGTGGCGTTGCCGCTGTGCATGGGTGTCGCCATTGCGTCGGGCGTACCGACGGAGAAAGCGGCGGCGGTCGGAATCATCACGGGGATCATCGGCGGTTTGGTGGTCGGATTCTTGGCCGGCAGTCCTCTACAAGTCAGCGGACCGGCTGCAGGACTCGCCGTCATCGTCGGTCAATTGATTCAGGAGCACGGGTTTGAAAAGCTCGGCCTGATCGTGATGATCGCCGGCGGAATTCAATTTCTCGCCGGCTTGCTGCGCGCGGGGCAGTGGTTTCGAGCAGTCTCGCCAGCCGTGATTCAAGGCATGTTGGCCGGCATCGGCATCCTGATTCTGGCCGCTCAGTTTCATGTGATGGTGGATGACAAGCCGCCGGGCACGGGCAAAGAGTTCGGCGGAATCATGAATCTGGCGACACTGCCGCAGGCCGTTTGGAAAGGATTGTCCGAGACGGATCATCGTCCGGCGGCAATCCTGGGTGTGATCACCATCCTCGCCATCATTCTCTGGACGGCGTTCATTCCCAAGAAACTCAAATTCCTTCCTGCGCCGCTGTTTGGCGTGGTCGTGGCCACCGTCGCGGCCGCGATCTTTCAAGCCGACGCGAATTTTATCTCCGTTCCGAACAACCTGTTGGAAGCGGTGCAATTGCCAAAACTCGGCGATCTCGGCAGCGCTTTCGCCGGACCCAGCTTGATCGAAAACGTGGGTCCGATATTGCTCGCAGGCTTGGCACTGGCATTCGTTGCCAGTGCGGAGTCGCTGCTCACCGCCACGGCCGTGGACTCGATGCAGCAGCACGCGCCGCGGACCAAGTACGATCGCGAGTTGATGGCTCAAGGGACCGGCAATCTGCTCTGCGGATTGGTCGGGGCGCTGCCGATGACCGGCGTCATCGTGCGGAGTTCCGCGAATGTCTTGGCCGGTGGCCGGACACGGACCTCGACGATCTTGCACGGCGCTTGGCTGCTGGTGTTCGCCGTACTGTTGCCGCAGGCGCTGCGGTTGATTCCGATTGCGAGCCTCGCGGCCGTGCTGGTTTTTACCGGATACAAACTGATGAACCCGGCAGCCGTGCGCAAGCTGATAGTGTTTGGCAAAGGAGAAGTCGCGATCTATTGGGCGACTTTGGTCACGGTCGTGGTGGTCGATCTCCTGACCGGCATCGTCGTGGGGATCGGCTTGGCTTTCGGCAAGCTCCTGTACACGTTCTCGCACTTCATCGTCCGGCTGGAGCATGACCCGCAACGCACTCGCAGCGTGCTGCACCTGGAAGGTGCCGCCACCTTCATGGGATTGCCCAAGCTGGCTTCCGTGCTGGAACACGTCCCGCCCAACTCGGAACTGCATGTGCAATTCGAGGAGCTGAGCTACATCGATCACGCTTGCCTGGATCTGCTCATGAATTGGGAGAAGCAATACGAAG
Source organism: Candidatus Kuenenia stuttgartensis (assembly GCA_945904015.1). Lineage (GTDB taxonomy): Bacteria > Planctomycetota > Planctomycetia > Planctomycetales > Planctomycetaceae > SXKJ01. Next base: position 18,694 of record CAMDPK010000070.1, read on the forward strand.
CGACTGGCGGCAGCCTGGTGATCGACTGGGAAAGTCTGACGGCGAAGTTTCGGCAACGTGGTTTGAGTAATGGCAAGAACGGAGGCCAAGTCGCTGCGACCACGGTCAGCGATGGGAACTATGCGGCGGCGAAGACGTTGGAAACAACTGGCTCACATGCTTGAGCCGAGGGACAGAGAAAGGGGACGCCGTGGACGCAGCTCAATTGCGTCCCCTTTGTTGCCGCCCAATCGAAAAAAAACACGGACTGAACTTCTCCCGTTCCGATTGGTATGCTGCCCGCCGCATGGAGCCTGTGTCAGTTTGAAATCGGCTCCGTCGGATCATTAAATTGGATTTCGGATGACTCATTGAAAGGCAACCCGGCCGTGCCGGGGGGCTGGTTGAAGAGTAGGCCGACGTGGTCGAAGCCCTTCAGGGGATTCGGCCACGTCGGCTTTTTTTTTGCCCTCAAGGCATGGCATCTGCCCATGAGCCAGTGATCTCGGATGAAATGGAAACAACGATGAAGGCGATTCAGGTGTACGACAAGCCGATGTGCTGTTCGACGGGTGTCTGCGGGCCGCAGGTTGATCCGGTGTTGCCGCGATTCGCGGCCGATCTGGCTTGGCTGAAATCGCAGGGACATCAGGTCGAGCGATTCAACTTGGCCCAGCAGCCGGCGGCGTTCGTTCAGAACTCTGAGGTTCAACAGCTCTTGGCCTCGCAAGGGACAGACTGTCTGCCGCTGATCACGGTGGATGGTCGCATTGTGAGTCGGAGCGAATATCCGTCGCGGGACATGCTTGCCATGTGGGTTGACTCAGAGACCGCAAGCGAGGCTTTGCAGATGGTCAGCGAAGGCGGCGCGTGTTGCAGTTCCTCCGAAGGCTGCGGCTGAGCAACCGCAGGACGTTCAATTTGTAGGACGGGCACTCCTGCCCGTCTTCTCCGCCGAAACACAGACGGGCAAGAGTGCCCGTCCTACGCAATCGACTTGCTGCTAAGGGCGTCCCATGAAGTTCCTCGATCATCCCACTCGCAACCTGTTCTTTACCGGCAAAGGGGGCGTCGGCAAAACCTCGTTGGCGTGCGCTGCGGCGATTCGGCTGGTTGATGCGGGTAAGAAAGTGCTGCTCGTTTCAACGGACCCGGCCTCGAATCTCGATGAAGTGCTGGGGACGCCGCTGGGACATCATCCGACTCCGGTTCCCTCGGTGCCGGGGCTTTCGGCGATGAATCTCGACCCGGAGAAATCGGCGGCCGAGTATCGTGAGCGGATGGTCGGTCCATACCGGTCGCAGCTTCCGGCCACGGCGATTGCCAGCATGGAAGAACAGTTCTCCGGCTCCTGCACGCTGGAGATCGCCGCGTTCGACGAGTTCTCTCGGCTCCTTGGTGATGCGAGTGCGACCTCGGTGTTCGACCATGTGATTTTCGACACCGCGCCGACCGGGCACACGCTGCGGCTGCTGACCCTTCCGTCCGCGTGGTCGGGGTTCATGGAGAAGAACACCACCGGCACATCGTGCCTCGGACCATTGGCGGGGTTGCAAGCTCAGCAGCAGCTCTATCAGGACACCGTGCGTGCGCTGAGCGACCCTGCGGTCACAACACTCGTGCTGGTGACTCGCCCGGAGGTGACGGCGTTACGCGAAGCGGCTCGCACCAGCGGCGAACTCGCGGCGCTCGGGATACAGAACCAGCACCTCGTGGTGAATGGCGTGTTTCAGGCCAGCGACCGGTCGGATCGCCTTGCAGTCGCCATGCAGCAGCGCGGTGAGGCCGCACTGTCAGCGATTCCCGACTCGTTGCGGGATCTTCCACGCAGCGCGATTCCGCTCACAACGGGCGGCGTGCTGGGCGTTACCGCACTTCGCGCCTTCGGAACTCAGCCAACAACGGTCGCCGACAAGAGCGCTTCACCAAAGCTGGACTTCACGATGCCATCGACGCTTGGTGCGCTGATGGATGGTCTGGCCGCTCCAGGCCACGGTGTGATTCTCGCGATGGGCAAAGGGGGCGTGGGCAAGACGACTGTCGCAGCGGCCGTCGCGGTGGGACTCGCCGAACTCGGCTTTCGCGTTCATCTTTCCACAACCGATCCTGCCGCGCACCTCGCCGCAACGATTGCCAGCGACGCGCTGCCGAATCTTTCCGTGAGTCGAATCGATCCGGCGGTTGAAACGAAAAAGTACTCGGCGGAAGTGATGCAGTCGGCCGGGGCTGGGCTGGATGTTGCAGGCCAATCGTTGCTGGCTGAAGACCTGCGTTCTCCCTGCACCGAAGAGATCGCCGTCTTCCGTGCTTTCGCCGAAGCCGTTGCCGAAGGAACGGACCGATTCGTGGTTCTGGACACCGCCCCCACCGGACACACCATCTTGTTGCTCGATGCCGCGCTCGCCTATCACCGCGAAGTGCTGCGACAGTCGAGCGAGATGCCGGAATCCGTCGCACAACTTCTGCCTCGCTTGCGCGATCCCAACTTTTCGCGCGTGCTGATCGTCACGCTTTCCGAAGCGACTCCGGTTCACGAAGCGGCCCAGTTGCAGCGTGATCTGAGACGCGCCGAGATCGAACCGTATGCCTGGGTCATCAATCAGAGTCTGCTGCCGCTGAAGGTGACTGATCCCGTGCTTCGCGGTCGCCAGAGTCACGAAGCAAAGTTCATCCGGGAAGTCATCACCGAGCATGCCCAGCGCACGGCGATCATTCCCTGGCAAATCGACCCACTGGTCGGGCACCAAGCCTTGAAGCAGCTCGTTCGTGCTGCGACCGGTAATCACTAAGTACGTACCCATTCTCTCACAGGAAAAGACCATGAGCATCGCAGTCATCAAACCGCAAGAGCTTGCCGAACGCTGCACGAAGGACAAGAAGATCGACCTCATCGACGTGCGCACGCCCGTTGAATTTCGGGAGGTCCACGTCGAAGTCGCTCGGAACGTCCCGTTGGATCAACTCGATCCAGCGGCAGTGATGCAGGCTCGCAACGGCTCGGCCAACGAGCCGCTGTATGTCATCTGCCGTTCGGGAAGCCGAGGCCAACAGGCGTGCGAGAAGTTCCTCAAGGCGGGCTTCACGAACGTGGTCAACATTGAGGGGGGCACGCTGGCTTGCGTGGAAGCTGGTCTGCCGGTCGTTCGAGGCAAGAAGGCGATTTCATTGGAGCGGCAGGTACGCATCGCAGCCGGATTGTTGGTCTTTACTGGTTCGGCGCTCGGCTACTTCGTGCATCCGTATTGGATCGGTCTCGCGGCCTTCGTCGGTGCGGGACTGACCTTTGCGGGAATCACCGACACCTGTGCGATGGGGATGATGTTGGCACGGATGCCGTGGAACCAAGTTCCGAAAGCGTCACCCACAGGAACTGATCGCAGTAGCTCGACGTGTCCCCCCAATTCCTCCAACTCGTGCTGTAGCTAAACCGCTACCGACCGTGAGTGGTTCAACAAGTCACCTTCAATGCAGGAAAGAAGCCATGTTTCTCAAGTATTTTTATGACAAGTCGCTAGCGCATGCCTCCTACCTTGTGGGTTGCCAGAAAAGTGGCGAGGCCATCGTGATCGATCCGAGCCGCAGCATTGATCAGTACCTTGATGCCGCTGCGTCTGAAGGGCTGCGGATTACAGGCGCGGCGGAGACGCACATTCATGCCGACTTCGTTTCTGGCTCGCGAGAGCTGGCGGATCGCGTTGGTGCGAAGCTGTATCTGTCCGACGAAGGTCCGGCGGATTGGAAGTATCAATTCGCCGGTCAGCACGACTCGCAGTTGCTGAAAGACGGTGATGCGTTCTACGTCGGCAAGGTGAAGTTTGAAGTGCTGCACACGCCGGGTCACACGCCGGAAAGCATCTCGTTCGTGCTGACCGACGCAGGCGGCGGAGCGAATGTGCCAATGGGAATCTTCACCGGCGACTTCGTGTTCGTCGGTTCGATCGGCAGACCGGACTTGCTGGAGACTGCTGCGGGAGTTGTCGGCAGCGCTGAAATCGGTGCTCGGCAGTTGTATCAGTCGGTGCGTCGATTCCGGGAACTTCCCGGCCACTTGCAGGTCTGGCCCGCGCATGGGGCTGGCAGCGCGTGTGGCAAAGGTCTCGGAGCGATTCCGTCCAGCACCGTCGGCTACGAAAAGCTCTTCAATCCCGCTTTGCAGTTCCACGACGAGCAGCAGTTCGTGGATTACATCCTGTCCGATCAGCCAGAGACGCCGTTTTATTTCGCGGTCATGAAGCGGGTGAACAAGGTCGGCCCGGAGTTGATTCGCAATCTGTCTCCGGTGGATGCCGTCGCTCCGAACGAACTGGCGCGAGTCACGGGGCAACATCTGGTGATCGACATCACGCCTGCGGCCGAGTTCTCGAAAGCACACGTTCCCGGCACGATCAATGTTCCCTCCGGCACGCTGGTTCAATGGGCGGGATTCTTCGCCGACTACAACCAGCCGGTCTACCTGCTGACCGATCCGAAGTTGCTCACGGAAAATCTTCGTGGCCTCCGTTCGATCGGGATCGACAACGTCGGCGGCTACTTCGACACCGCTGCCGTTCGCGAAGCGGGCTTGCGCACCGAGTCGTATTCATCGGCAACTCCACAACAACTGCGACCCAGAATTGAAAGCGGCGAAGTGAAGCTGCTCGATGTGCGGGCCGCCACGGAGTTCCATCAGGGGCACATCGCCGGAGCCGAACATCGGTTTCTCGGCAAACTGCTGCGCGAGATCAAATGCATCCACAAGTCCCAACCGATTGTCGCTCAGTGTCTGGGAGGCGGACGTTCCGCCATCGCAACGAGCATCCTACAGCGTGCCGGATATGACGTGACCAACATGCAGGGTGGGTTCAAAGCTTGGGTGGAATCCCGTTTGCCCATTGCAAGCTGACGGAACAAAGCAACGACGCCTGTGTCAGTCGTGCTGTTTGGTTCCACGGTCGGCTTCACGCTCTGGCTGACCGGCGGCAGACATGCATACGACGAACTGTGCCGGTCCTGCTTGTAACAAGTAACGAGCAATCGCTGAGTGTCTTAATAAGGAGAATCACCAATGAGAGATGTCCTGTACGTTGTCGGATTTCTTGTGTTTTGGATCGCCCTCAACCGCTGGGTTCTGCCACGGTTCGGAGTGCAGACCTGAATGAGCGGCGCATGCACGCGGGTTCCGCGTGACGAACAAATCGAAGGTCCGGACACCGCTGACAAGAGCGTCCATGAATCCTCTTTCCAGTCAAAGTAAACATGCTCTGGTTGTTGACGTTGGTGTTTGGCGGAATCGTCGGCTTCTCGCTGGGCCTGACGGGCGGTGGCGGAGCGATCTTCGCCGTGCCGCTGCTCGTGTACGGCCTGGGGGTGGCTCCGCGCGAAGCCGTGGGGATTTCGCTGGCAGCGGTTGGAGTGACATCGTTCGTTGGTTTTCTAGGACGCTGGCGTGCTCGAAAGGTTGAGATACGGACGGGGTTGGTCTTCGCCGTCGCGGGAATGCTCGGCGCTCCGGTTGGGTCGTGGTTGTCCGGCCTGATTCCAGAAACCGTTTTACTGGCGCTCTTCGCCATTCTGATGCTGATCGTGGCGCTGCGGATGTGGAGCAAGGCGTCGGAACCGGCGATCGCAGGATTGCCGGTTGCCTGCTCGACGGAAGCCGCTGATGTGGATGGACCGGCCTGCCGCCGAGATATCAACGGCAATCTGCTGCTCACTTCGCGGTGCGCATGGTTGTTGGCAGCCGTCGGAATTGTCACGGGCGTCCTGTCGGGATTGTTCGGCGTCGGTGGTGGCTTCGTGATTGTTCCGGCACTCGTCTTGTTCAGCGGCATGGCGATTCATCATGCGGTCGGCACGTCGTTGCTGGTGATCACACTGGTCAGCATTTCCGGGATCGCATCGCATCTCTTCGCGGGTCGGACGATCTCGATTGAAACAACGGCGTTGTTCGTCATGGGTGGTGTTGCGGGGCTGTTCCTGGGGAATCTCGCGGGGCGACGCTTGTCGGGGCCGGTTCTGCAAAAGGTCTTCGCCGTGGCCATTGTCGCCGTCGCGCTGTTCGTCATCGTTCGCAGCGCCTTCTTACAGTAAAGAGCCGAGCAATGTCCGCATCGGTGCATCATCACGTCGTCAACGTCGTCGGCGGTTCTACTGGCAACTCGACTTACCAAGGGACTCGATGTAGCGGTCATCGAGCCGTCGCTCAAACACCTGCAGCGAACCAATTGAGCGAAACACATGACTGAAAAGACACGGATTGAAATTGCTCTTTTGTTGCCCGCGGTGCCGGATGCTCGTGATGCGTGCGTGCAGCGACTCGGCGACTTGCTGAGAGCGAACGAAGGCATCGAGGCCGCACACCTTCCGGACATGAACGGCAAGGAGCCCGGCCAAATCTGCATCCACTATGACCCCGCCCGACTGTCGATCGGTGAGGTTCGAGATCTGGCCCGCCGAGCTGGAGCGGAACTCGACAAGCGGTTCGGGCACTTGTTGCTCAAGTCGGAACCGATGCACGCTCGCCAGGCGCGCACGGTCGAATCGCGAGCGAAGCAAATCACTGGGGTGCTGGAAGCCGCGGCTTCTTCCGCTGGCGTACTGCGTATCGAGTTTGATCGCGAATCCGCCGACGAAGCGGCTGTCCGAGCGGCGGTGCAAAAGATCGGTGTGCGAATCCTCGAAGTGCAGAAGAAGCGGACGCCAGCCGAACCCTCCGAAGCGGAACGCAAGCCTGCCGGTAAAGAACACGAACATGCGCATGGCGGACTGTTTGGCGAGCGGACAGAGCTGGTTTTCGCCACGCTCTGCGGCGGGCTGCTGCTCATCGGCTGGCTGCTGTCGGCGTTGACCGGCATCACGCCGTGGGTGCCGTGGGGTCTTTATCTGGCCGCGTATTTGTTCGGCGGCCTTTTCATGGTTCGCGATGCGATCGAGGATCTCCGCGCCGGTCGTTTTGACATTGATTTCCTGATGCTGGTGGCCGCCGTTGGTGCCGGCACGCTCGGCGAATGGGCCGAAGGCGCTCTGCTGCTCTTTCTATTCAGCCTTGGACACGCGCTCGAACATTTTGCGATGGGCCGTGCCAAACGGGCGATCGAAGCCCTGGCAGAACTCGCACCCCAAACCGCGCTGGTTCGTCGTGAAAGCAAGACCGAAGAAGTGCCGGTGGAACAACTCCGGGCTGGGGACGTGGTGATCGTCAAACCGAACGAGCGGATTCCGGCGGATGGGTTCGTGATCAAGGGAGAAGGGAGCGTCAATCAGGCCCCCATTACCGGTGAGAGCGTGCCCGTGGATAAGCGGCCCGTCGATGATCCGCAGAAGGCGGCGGCGAATCCCGAACGGCTCGATCCGGAATATCGCGCTTTCGCCGGCACCATCAATGGCAGCGGCGCGCTGGAGATTCAGGTCACGAAACTCGCCAGTGAATCCACGCTCGCCCGCGTGGTCCAAATGGTGAGCGAGGCTGAAACGCAAAAGTCCCCCACGCAACGGTTCGCCGACAAGTTCGAGCGTTACTTCGTGCCTACGGTGCTGGCGTTTGTCGTCCTGCTGTTGTTCGCCTGGGCGGTCATCGACGAGCCGTTCAGCACATCGTTCTATCGCGCGATGGCGGTGCTCGTGGCAGCCAGTCCCTGTGCTTTGGCAATCTCGACCCCGAGCGCCGTCTTGAGCGGCGTGGCTCGCGCGGCTCGTGGCGGAGTGCTTATTAAAGGTGGCGGGCCGCTGGAGAACTTGGGAACGGTCGGCGCGATCGCGTTCGATAAGACCGGCACATTGACCGAAGGCAAGCCACGTCTGACCGACGTCGTCACGTCAGACGGCGGCACCGAAGGCGAGCTACTACGCGTGGCCATTGCCGTTGAGAGTCTCAGCGACCATCCACTCGCTGCCGCCGTGGTGATGGGCGGCAAAGAACGGCTGAAGAGCGATTCGGCTTTACAAGCTCACGACGTGCAAAGCATCACCGGCCGTGGAGTCAAAGCCACCGTTGACGGTCAGCCGGTTTACATCGGCAAAGAAAACCTTTTCGCCGAAGTCGAGGGTCCACCGCTACCCGATGCGTTGCGCGCCTCTGTCGAGAAGCTGAAGACCAGCGGACGCACGACGATGATCGTCCGGCGTGGCGACACTTACCTCGGCGTGTTGGGCTTGATGGACACACCGCGCGAAGCGGCCAAGAACGTGATTGCTCGCTTACGAGAGCTTGGCATCCGGCGAATGATCATGCTCTCTGGTGACAATCAACAGGTTGCCAATGCGGTCGCCAAAGAAGTCGGTCTCGACGAAGCCTGGGGTGACTTAATGCCCGATGACAAAGTCGCGGCGATCAAGAAGCTCAGCGCACAAGAGGGTGTCGCGATGGTGGGCGACGGCGTGAACGACGCTCCCGCGATGGCCAATGCCACTGTCGGAATCGCGATGGGTGCGGCAGGTTCCGATGTTGCTCTGGAAACCGCCGATGTGGCGTTGATGGCCGACGACTTAAACCACCTCCCGTTCGTCGTCGGCCTGAGCCGACAAACGAGCCGGATCATTCGGCAGAATCTCTGGCTCAGCCTCGGCATGGTCGCCTTCCTCGTTCCCGCAAGCGTACTTGGACTGCGACTGGGGGCAGCCGTCGTGCTCCATGAAGGTTCGACGCTTCTGGTGGTCCTCAATGCCCTCCGGCTCCTGGCGTATCAAGCCAAGAACAATGGAGAATCGAAGACCCAAGCAGGTTGATTTCGATTAGGAAACACACGTTACGCCGCGTGCGTAATTCATTCCCGCCAGTTGTGGTCCACGTTTCAAGGAAACTGAGTGATGTCCTCTCGCAAGTGTTTAGTCACGGTTATTCTCGCGACGTTCGTGTTGGCTTTTACCGCTGAAGCACAGGAGAAAAGCCTCAAGCCCGGAATCAACGACTCCTTCCGCGACCCCGACGTGAAGCAGTTTGTCGGGCGCTTTGAAATCGAGAGCCGCGAGGTCTTCGCGCTCCGCAAAGAGATCGTCGCCGCCTGCCAATTGAAACCTGGCCAAACCGTGGCCGACATCGGAGCTGGGACCGGTCTGTTCACGCGGATGTTCTCCGACGTTGTGGGCAAAGACGGCCGAGTCATCGCGGTGGATATCTCGCAGAAGTTTCTGGATCACATCCAGAAGTCCAGCCGCGAAGCCGGACAGCAGAACGTCGAGACGTTGCTCTGCAAAGCCGACTCGACCGAGTTGCCGGCCGAGTCAGTCGATGCCGCCTTCATCTGTGACACTTACCACCACTTCGAATTCCCGTTGAAGACAATGGCGTCGCTCCATCGAGCACTGAAGCCGGGTGGCCGAGTCATTCTCATCGACTTTCGGCGCGTCCCCGGCACGAGCACCGACTGGGTGCTGAACCATGTTCGCGCCGGCCAGGAAGTCTTCGAGAGCGAAGTGGTGCAATCCGGTTTTCGCAAGACGCGAGAAACCGAAGGCTTGCTCAAGGAGAATTACCTCGTCGAGTTCACCAAGAGCGCTTCCCCTGGCTTGAAGCCGTTGGAGTTTCCGATCATCGCGGGCTTTGGCGGAGTCGTGGTGTTGCCGAACGCCGTCGAGAGACCACGGTCGGGAGCGAAGATCGTCTTTGATGTCACCGCCGACGCGAAGCCGAGCGAAGTCAATAAAGGTCTCGACCGAGCCGCTCGTCTGTTGAACCTCTACGGCGCGGCCGGCCTCAAAGCGTCCGACATCAAGATCGTGGTCGTTCTGCACGGCGAAGCGACCAAGTCCGCGTTGAGCGACGAGTTCTATCAACCACGCTTCGGCGTCGAACGAAATCCCAACCTGCCGCTCATCCGCGAACTGCAAAAAGCGGGAGTCGAGTTGTTCGTGTGCGGACAGGCCCTCAACTACAAGGGCTTCCCGGAGTCTGCCGTGGCGAAGGACTTTCCGATCGCGGACGCGGCGCTGACCGTGACCGTGAACCGACAACAGGACGGCTATGGCTACCTCCCGGTTCCGTGATGCCGACGCGCGTCAGCAACTCTCACAACACCATCGGCAGGGTTGCCTAACGTCTCGAAGTGAAGGAGTTTCGATCATGAATCTGTTGATTGTTGGTGGTGTGGCCGGTGGAGCTTCCGCCGCCGCTCGTGCCCGTCGCCTTTCCGAAGAGGCCCACATTGTTCTGTTTGAGCGTGGCCCGGATGTGTCGTTCGCCAACTGTGGCCTGCCGTATTACCTCGGTGGAGAAATCGCTGAACGAGAAAAACTGCTCGTCGCTAAGCCCGCGCTGTTGCGGTCACGTTTCAACCTCGATGTGCGGACCCAGTCGTCCGTCGAAGCGATCGACCGGACTAAGAAAACTGTTCGAGTTCGTGATCTCGCTTCGGGACGTGAGTACGAGGAACCCTACGACAAGCTGATCCTCGCCACCGGAGCGGCACCTTTTCGACCGGCGATTCCCGGCATCGACTTGGCCGGCGTGTACACGTTGCGGAACTTGCAGGACACCGACGCGATCAAGGAGTGCGTGGATCGGGGCGTGAAGCAGACCGTTCTCTTGGGAGGCGGCTTCATCTGCCTGGAACTCGCGGAGAACTTCGTCCGACGTGGCATCGCGACAACGGTGGTCGAAAAGAACGGGCAGATTCTGACCCCCTTCGACAAGGAGATGACCACGCCTATCGTTCAAGAGTTGGCGGACAAAGGGGTCACGCTGCTGCTCGGCCAGACTGCCGAAGCGTTGGAGCAAACCGCCGATGGCTTGATCGTCTGCTTGAATTCTGGACAGCGACTGCCTGCCCAACTGGTGGTCTTCGGAGTGGGAGTGCGCCCCGAAAACAAGCTGGCATTCGATGCGGATTTGGAAGTCGGGCCGCGTGGCGGCATCCGGGTCAACGAGTTTCTTCAAACCAATGATCCAGACATCTATGCCGTCGGCGATGCCGTCGAGGTCAACGACTTTGTTTCTGGCGATCCAACTCAAGTGCCGTTGGCCGGACCCGCCAATCGGCAAGGCCGGATCGCTGCGGACAACATTTTCGGACGCGCCGTCCGATATCGAGGAACGCAGGGGACCGCCATCGTCGGCGTGTTCGACAAGACGGCCGCGATGACCGGGGCTTCGGAAAAGGCTCTGCGTCAAACCAATCGGCCGTTCCGCAAGATCTACATCCACCCGGTCCATCACGCCGGCTACTACCCCGGTGCCGAGGGGATGTCGTTGAAACTCTTGTTCGATCCGCAGTCGGGACGCATTCTCGGTGCGCAGGCCGTCGGTGGAGCTGGTGTGGATAAGCGGATCGACGTGCTGGCCGTGGCCATCCAGGCGGGCATGACCGTCTTCGATTTGGAAGAGATGGAACTGGCTTACGCACCGCAATACGGATCAGCCAAAGACCCGATCAACATGGCGGGCTTCGTCGCTGGCGGATTGCTGCGTGGAGATCATCCGCAGGTCGATGTCGAGGCGGTCTTGGCAACTCCAACTGCCGACCGACCGTTTCTGTTGGACGTTCGCACGCCGCAGGAATTTGCATCCGGCCACATCCCCGGAGCCGTGAACATTCCCGTGGATGAGTTGCGGTCTCGCCTAAGCGAACTGCCCCGCGACCAAAAGATTGCCGCCTATTGCCAAGTGGGACAGCGCGGCTACCTGGCGACCCGCATTCTGCTGCAAGCCGGTTTCTCCGCAGCGAACGTGGGAGGCGGCTACAAGACGTACAAACTCTTTCAGCCGTCTGCCTGAAGCGCTCTTTGGAAGGAGAAGGTCATTCGTCACATGTGGCTCAAAGAGAATCCTTGCAGAGTTCATCAAACTCGCGAATCTCCGACTTACTTCTCTGATTCACCAACGGTACGATGCCCGCCGATATGGAACCTGTGTCAAACTGCAAACAGTTCCATCGAGACGCTGAATTGAATTTCGGATGACTACTTAAAAGGCAACCCGGCCGTGCCGGGGAGCTGGTTGAAGAGTAAGCCGACGTGATCGGATCCCTCAGGGGGTTCGGCCACGTCGGCTTTTTTATTTGTCTCGGCGAGACGGAGCCGTGATTTTCAGCAGAGGGAGAACCCAGATGATCGAAACCCAATCAGCAATTGAGACCCCTTCAGAAAGAGCCGAACTCCCGTCAGAAATCGGAGCGGCGAAACAGTTGGCTGACGTGGTGCGTCAGTTTGAGAAGGAGCGGACGGGCCGCATGCCAGTATCTGTCACTGCGGAACTGGTGGATGTTTCGCTGGTGATCACTCTGCACGGTGAGTTGTCCCCCGCGGAGATAGACCTCGCCAAAACACCGGATGGGGCTGCTGAGGTCCAAGAGCTGCATCGACAACTTTTCCTCACCTCCTGCGGTTCACTGCTCAAGGAGATTGAGGTCATCACCGGAGTCGCCGTGCTGGAAGCCACCTCGGAAGTCACCACGGAGACCGGCACCGTGGTCCAGGTTTTCGTGCTGGCCGCCAGTGTCGCAGCCAGTACGTGGACCGAATTGTCGAGCGAACTGACTTCTGTGAATCCGTTATGCGGCAATAAGGAACGGGTCTTGGACGGCGAAGGCTAGTGCTTTGTCATCTCTTCAATTGGGGGTTCGATCACAATTCGGAATCTCAGTCGTGGAACGACTGAGCTACGTATAGGCCAGTCATCACTCAACAATGAGAAGGGGCAACCATCATGGGACTGCGGGAAGCCTACGTGGAGGAGCACGAGGCTCAACTCAGTCTGTGGGATAAGGAGATCAAACAACTGGAGGCCAAGGCCGACATGGCCAGGGCGGAGCCGATGATTCCGTACTACGACCATCTGCGGTCGTTGCACATCCAACGCATGACCGTTCAAGAAAGTCTGCGCGAAGTGCAGCAGGCCACCACTGAAAAGTGGGAAAGTTTCAAAATCAATTTGGAGAGTGACTGGCAAGCTTTAAGAGGCGGATTAATCAGAACCATTGCGAAATTTCAGTAGGGCGGAACTCAGCCAGTTCGCCGACCCTCGTTCGCACAATTTTCCAAGAAAAAGGAGAGAGACGATGACGACGATAACAGAGACAGAACGCCACCAGAGGGTTCGACAACAGGTGCAGAAACTGAAGGATTTTTGGATCCATGTCGCCATGTTCGTGATCGTGAACATAGCCATCACCACGTTTAATCTGATGAAGCAGCCAGACAAAATCTGGTTCCATTGGGTTCTCATGGGCTGGGGTGCTGGAATTTTGCTTCACTGTTTCCAGGTGTTTGGCGATGGAGTCGCCAGCGGCTGGGAGGAGAAAAAAATCAAAGAGCTCGAGAAACAGGACGAGGAGAAAGAGGCATCCCAGCCCAAATCTTCTGCCACCTGACGGCATCAAACATTTTTAATCGTAGCTCGACCCCAATTGGTGCAGACGCACTTAACGGAGAATGGTTTCTCATGAATTGGAGTGAATCCTGATGCCACTTCCCCCGACTGATCCTGAAATCAACTTGAGTCCGCCCGGTCAACCCGATCCCGAATCTCAACCGATGAGCGTGCGCAGCTTCGGCATGACAGACCGCGGGCTTGTGCGCGAATCGAACGAAGATCAGTTCTTGATCGCGGTATTAACCAAGGCGCTAGAAATTCAGCAGTCCAGCTTGCCCCAGGCACAGGCTAAGTATGCGGATGACAAGGGACATATCTTCGTGGTCGCCGACGGGATCGGGGGATCTCCCGCCGGCGAAGAGGCCAGTGCTCTGGCGGTGAAGTCCATCGAAGATTTCCTGGTCAACACACTCAAATGGTTTTTTCAGCTCAGAGGGCCCGACAAAGAAAACGTGGTCGCCGAGTTTCAGGACGCGCTGCGGCGGGCTGATGCCAGTATTTTCAGAGAGGTCGCACAACATCCCGAACTCAACGGAATGGGCACGACTCTGACGCTCGCTTATAGCTTGGGAGCAAACCTGTTCGTGGCCAACGCCGGAGACAGCCGCTGCTACTTGTTCCGCGATGGTAAACTCGTGCAATTGACCTGCGACCATACTCTAGCCCAGGACATGCTCCGAAAAGGGATGGTCCCGCTGGCCCAATTAGACCGTCTCGATCGTCGCATCGGACATCTCATCACCAACGCCATTGGTGGCTACACACCGGGTGTCTGGGCGGAAGCACATAAGGCCACGCTGAATCCCGGCGACGTCTTGCTGCTGGCGACTGACGGTCTGACGAGCGACGTCCCAGACGAACGGATCGCAGACACATTGCGGGACGAGCCTGATCCCAAGCTTGCCTGCGAGCGACTCGTGGCTCAGTCGCTTGAGCAGGGTGGGCGCGACAATGTCACCGTCATTGTGGCACGCTACGAAACATTCGCTGAGTGAGGGATTGTTGCGGAAGCCATCGAGAATTCGGCCTCTGCCCCTTAAAAGAACGAGTTGGAAATACCAGCCAGCGTCGGCATGTGATCGACAGTCACGCTTAGGCTGTTCGACGACGGAGGCGGTTCCACTGAGACATCGCTGGGGTGCCCGTTACACTGCCGCCCATGACACCACAACAGTTCATCGCCAAGTGGCGGCTGGCGAATCTCTCGGAGCGAAGCGCCGCACAGCAGCACTTTCTCGATCTGTGCGAGTTGCTCAATCAGCCGAAGCCGGTGGAAGCGGACCCGGAGGGGGCGTGGTACACGTTTGAGCGAGGCGTCCACAAAGTTGGTGGCGGCGAGGGTTGGGCCGACGTCTGGAAGCGTGGGCATTTCGGTTGGGAATACAAAGGCAAGCGGAAAGACCTGAAGGCGGCCTACAACCAGTTGCTGCAATATCGCGAGGACTTGGAGAACCCGCCGCTGTTGGTGGTCTGCGATCTCGACCGGTTTGAGGTTCACACCAACTTCACGGGCACGGCGAAGAAGGTGTTCGATAGGCATTCGATCTGGAAGGGCTGACCGAGCCTGCGAACCTGATCGTGAACGGGTCGCCGTAGCAGCGGCCACACGCTTCGAGGAACGGCAACGGCGAGTGGGAATAGCGGAGCAGTTGCCAAACGGCCGGCGTCTTCGGACCAGGCGGTAGTGGAGCCACTGCTTGGGCCATCGTCCCTCCCGTGTACGAACCCCACCGATCACGCGGCCGATTCTTCGCCGCCTGACGCTAAAAATCAGCCGCCGGAAACCGCCCGGCAGACGACATTCCATCACTAACCAAGCCTCGCCGGGCGGTTTCCGGTCGGCTGCATTTTTTTGTTAGGCCCTTCGCGTGTAGAAGAAGACCACATCTTGGGCGATGGCCAGACCGCTTGCCACCTTGATCGCCTCCGTCGGAACACCGAGGGCGTCAGCGAGCTGCCCTCGCTTCGGTTCAATCCAGGGTTTTCCTGCCCGGTTGGTTTGGTGCTGGTAGAAGACGAATACATCGCCAGCCTTCATCGCATCCCAGATTGCGCGGGCTTCCGAAGCGAGAACGTGATCGAGGCTTGGTGTTCGGGATTCAAGTCCGGTGTCCGGATCGAGGAACACGATGCACCGTTCTTGAGCGAACGCTGGCAGGAGGGCGAGTACCGCTTTGAGGTAAGCCGCCCTGTCCTGGAATACAAAATCGAAAACCGTCACCCGAACCTTCGAGCCGAGGCTGCCGATTGTCCGCAGGTTGCGGAAGTGGGCGATCACCTCCTCGGGGATCTCGTGTTCCTGACCGTCGATGACGAGCCGGCCAAATTCGCCAGGGCGGTAGAAGGCCAACTGTAGAACGCGCCCAACCTCGAAGATGCTGGCGAGTTGGAGCAAGACGCCCCATTTGATCAGGTCGCGGTTGTCGGCGTACCAGACGTCTCGCACGGTTCACCTCTGCGGGCCTAACAGTTGAGTCTCCCGCACGCGGGATCGCACGGGACGACGGTGGTTTGGTTTTGTTCGGGTTGGGTGACAAAGTGTCGTTGCGGGTTGAGTCTGTCAAGAAACATTCGCTTTGGCAGCGGGGGCGGTTGGCTTCCAAGGCCGCGTTCACAATCGTTCGCGTCGGCGTGCTTCGAGACGTTTGCGTTTCCGTCGGCGACGGAGGCTCAGCGGGAGGCGATTGGGGCGGCGGCGGGGGAGTTGGATCGGCTGCGGAACAACTGGCTCAACCCGCCGGAGTGGACGCGGACCGAGACGCTCGAATTCCCCGGCTCCACCACCGGCCCGTGGGCACGCTACGTCGATCCGGCCGTAGGTCAGCCTTTCCAGGCTGACCCGAACGCTCCACACAACGTCGATCGCGCGACAGGTCAGCCTGGAAAGGCTGACCTACGGATCGGCACCGTCCGCTATCCACGCTTGGTCCCGCGCGACGCGGCGTGCGCGGAGCAACTCCAGAAACGGACGCTGACCAATCTCTACAATCAGCGTCCGACGTGGCTCGACCTGGCCCATCGGAAGCTCGATGCAGCGGTCTTCGCCGCCTATGGCTGGTCGCCAACGCTGTCCGACGACGAACTCCTCGCCGCACTGCTCCGCCTGAATCTGGAACGGGCCGGATCGACGTAGGATGGGCACTCCTGCCCGCCCCTCTGCCGCCAGACTTCCGAAGTCTTTTTCCAAAATGTTGTGAATTTCCAACATGCCGCGCCACATCAACCGGCGAGTTCCCTCGGACAGAGAAATTCCGATTCCGTCGTCAGAAGATTCTGGCTGCGATGACTTCGCAAGCTATCGTTGGTTGACGGCCACAATTGCTCCTGTCGCCGATCCGAGTGAGTCCGCCCTCGCCTTTGGCTCACATCCCAAGGAAATTGCGGACGCGGTTGAACTGTGTCATGCCGACTGATAGTTTGCTGTTGCGGTGAACCGCCGCCTGTCATGGTGTGAGCAATCACCGGTGAGCAATCACCGGTGAGCAATCACCATGGTGGAGAGACTGAGGCCCCGGAGGGTGTTCCCCTCCGGGGTTTTTTCGTTGATGAGCGAAGACTTCCGAAGTCTCCGCAGACTTCGGAAGTCTCCGCAATCGCTGGGATGTCGAATTGGCAGATTTGGTGGCTGGCATTGATGGTCGCCGCCTTGGGGAAGGCTCCTGGAGACGTGTGAACGCGGTCCAAATCGGTCGGTTTAACAGCCCACGGCTCCAGGATGGCCTCTCATCACTCCGGGATGATGACAGATCGCTCCGGGATGATGACACATGACCCCAGGATGCCAACCCACGAGTCCAGGATGGCAGCCCACGGCCCCAGGATGCTGACTCATGGCCCCAGGATGCTGACTCATGGCCCCAGGATGCTTCCTCATGGCTCCAGGATGCTTTCTCATGGCTCCAGCCTGCCCCCTCATGAGTCCAGGCTGGCCACTCACGGGTCCAGGATGGCAACCCACGGCTCCAGCACGCTCACTCATGGCCCCAGGCTGGTCACTCACGACTCCAGGATGCACCCGCATGAGTCCAGGAGGGTGACTCATGGCTCCAGGCTGCTGCCCCATGCGTCCGAGAGGGGGACTCACAAGTCCGGGCTGCTGGCGGACGACTCCAGGCATGGCCCTGCTGATCCCAGCCTGCTGACTGACGGCCCACGGGATCGCCATCACGTCCCTGACTCTCCGGAAATTAGCACGACGCGCCAGCGAGTGGTCCGCCGCGACAGCCCTTGTTGGACTGCGAGCATTGGGGGGACTTCAAAGCAAGTGCAAAGTGCCGAGTGAAGAATGCAAAGTGCAAAGTGTCGGACACGGCCTTTTTGTCACTCTTCACTTTGCACTCTTCACTCTGCACTTTGCACTGAGTGTTTTGGATGCGGCTCACCCGCGCTAGGAGACCTTCGGTCGGGCGGGGCGGCTCGGCCGGGAGCCGGGCCACAACAGCGCGGGGTTCGCCGAGTTAGGCGGCACGCCGTGCTAACGGAGTTAGGCAGCACGCTGCCTAACACGCGACCGGGATCAGCAACCTTCTC
>CAMDPK010000071.1 GCA_945904015.1 Candidatus Kuenenia stuttgartensis
CGAACAACCTCGACTTCCACCCGACCGACGTGCTCGAAGACGCCGACGGCAGCCTGCTGATCGTGGACACCGGCGGCTGGTACAAGCTCTGCTGCCCGACCTCGCAGTTGGCGAAGCCCGACGTGCTGGGGGCGATCTATCGGGTGCGACGAACGGATCACAAGGAACGCAACGGTGGCACGTCGTCGGCATGGAAATTCAGTCGCAGCATTGATTGGAGCGAATTCTTGCCACCACCTCGCGAACCGTGGTCAGCGACTGCGATGGCAAAGGTGAAGAAGCTCATAAAACTCATTCAGCAAGATGACCGGTATCTTCGCGAACGTGCGACGCGAGTCCTTGCGAAATACGGCGAAACTGCGGCATTTATGATTGGAGAAGTATTCGAGGATCCGAAAACATCGGGCACACCAGTATCCCAACTCTTGCCTCTCATGTGGGCGTTAGGCCGTATTGACGACGGTGTCGCACAACGGGAAGTGTTGTGGTACTCGGACGATCGGCATCGTCCCGAACTTGCAATGGTTGCAGGACACTACGCGAGTTTGTGGCGTGACTACCGAGATGTTAGTTACTCCGCCATCGTCAATCCGCGACATCGCCGAATCATGACCGAAGCCATCGGACGCAGTGGCGATTCGAAACTTGCTGAGATGCTTCTCGAAGAATCGAGGGGCGTCAAAGGAGACCGATTCTTAGAACACTCGCTGATCTACGCACTGATCGAATTGGGTAATGCCGAAGCCGTACATAAAGCGGTCATCACACGCAAAACGCCATACTCAAGAGAACCGCTGGATGCCGTAGGATTGCGCGCCGCCCTAATCGCACTTGACCAGATGCCTAATACCGGAGTGACAGTCGAAGAAGTCAGAGAGTTTCTGCGATCGCGGACTCCGAATGCCTCATTTCCAACAGGACGCGCGTTGTTTCCGGAGGAAGTGGCGAAGCATTTGACCTCGCCGGAGCCGCTGTTGCGGGAGACGGCGGCGTGGATCATCAGCCGGCACGCCGATTGGGGCGAAGCGCTGGCCGGCTACCTCCGCGAGCGATTGGCCGCCGGCGAACTGACCGACGCCGAGCAAAAAACGCTCGGCCAACAACTGGCTCAGTTCGCGAAAGCCGCCTCGGTCCAAGAGTTGTTGGCGGCGACCGTTCGCGACACGAAGCTGCCCACCTCCGTGCGCCTCACCGCGCTCGGCGCGATGCGGGACTCAAAGCTCAAAGAACTGCCACGAAGCTGGTCGGCCGCGCTGCTGAATGTGCTCGGCGAAGAAGATCTGTCGCTGAACTCGCTCGCGGTGAACACGGCACGCGTGACCGTCCCCATGAAAGAGGATGCCGCTGCGTGGCGAAAGCCTCTGCTGGAGATTGCCGCGCAAAGTAGGTTGGGACTCCGTCCCGACCCGATCGACGTCAAACCGCTCAAGACGGTCGGGACGGAGTCCCAACCTACGATGATCCGCCTCGCCGCTCTCGCCGCTTTGCCAGGCGGACTGGCCGCGAACGAAGCCGATGACAAGCTCTTCGACTTCCTGCTGAGCCAACTCATCCCGGACCTCTCCGTCGCTCAGCGAGGCACCGCGGCCGAAGTGATTTCCAAAGCCAAACTGACGCCGGCACAACTCACGCGACTGACTGAGCAATTCGCGACCGCTGGCCCGCTCGAAGTCGATCGGCTGCTCGGCGCGTTTGAGCAATCCACCGACGAGCAAGTCGGACAGCAACTCATCGCCGTGCTGACGACCGCTCCCGCGCTGACGGCTCTGCGTCCCGATGCGATCAAGACGCGGCTGGCGAAATACAGCCCGTCCGTCCAAGAAGCCGCGCAACCGTTGTACGCCGCGCTCAACGTGGACCTCGGCCAGCAGCGAAAACAGTTGGAAGAGATGCTCGCGTCGCTGCCACCAGGCGACATCGTGCGCGGACAAAAAGTCTTCCACAACGAGAAGGCCGCCTGCAAAGCCTGTCACGCGCTCGGCTATCTTGGAGGCAAGACCGGCCCCGACCTGACTCGCATCGGCGGCATCCGCAACGAGCGGGACTTGCTGGAATCCATCTTGTTCCCAAACGCCAGCTTCGTCCGCAGCTTCGAGCCGGTGCTGATCGTCACGACCTCCGGCAAAACCGTGAACGGCCTGATCCGCAGCGAGACCCCCGACGAACTCGTCATCGCCACCGGCCCAAACCAAGAAGCCCGCGTGGCTCGCGCTGACATCGAAGAAATGAAACCCAGCAGCGTCTCAATCATGCCCGCTGGCCTCGAAAAGCAACTGACGCTGGAGCAACTCGCCGACTTGATCGCGTTCCTGAAAAACTGCAAGTAGTGACAACCCGATTGCCGTGCTAAAGTGGGCACGAGTTGGCCGAGCAATCACTTGTGTCCGAAGAGTTTTGGAGAGACTGAAACATGCCACCGCAGACCTTGGAAGACCGCATGGCGCGTGTCGAGAAGCTGGTTGACGAACTGGTCCAGAAATCCGGTTCGGCGGAGCCGCCGAAGGACTGGCGTCGCACGGTTGGAATGTTCGATGGTGATCCGGTGATGAAAGAGATCATCGAAGAGGGACGTCGCATCCGAGAACTCGATCGCGAGCAAACACGAACATGATTGTGCTCGATACGGACCATCTCTCAGTTCTCGAACACCGTGATTCGCCGCGAGCGTTTGAATTGCAAGCTCGACTGGAAGCCGAACCGTTGGCGGAGTTGTTCACGACGGTCGTTTCGCTGGAAGAGCAGATGCGTGGTTGGCTCGCGCTGATCGCTCGCTATTCGCAAGTGGAG
The DNA here is from genome assembly GCA_945904015.1 of Candidatus Kuenenia stuttgartensis. Classification (GTDB taxonomy): domain Bacteria; phylum Planctomycetota; class Planctomycetia; order Planctomycetales; family Planctomycetaceae; genus SXKJ01. The sequence goes on from CAMDPK010000071.1 coordinate 2,788, forward strand.
CAGCAAGTCGCCTATTACAACCGTCTGCTGTCAATGCACGGCTTCTTTTCCGGCTGGCAGATGCTGCCGTTTGACGCGGATGCGGCTCGCGAATTTCAGCGGTTCAGAAACCAAGGCGTCCGAATCGGAACGATGGATCTCAAGATCGCCTCAATTGTCCTGAGCCGAAATGCAATCCTCCTGTCCGCGAACCTGAGCGACTTTGAACAAGTCCCCGGCCTGCGAGTCGAAAACTGGCTTGTCGGAAACTGACTGAAAACTATGACTCAATCTGCCACCAACCTCATCCCCCGTCTTCGCGACATCGTTGGTGACGACGGATTGCTCTTCAACCGCGAAGAACTGCTCGTCTACGAGTGCGACGGCTACACGGTCGAGAAGAAAGTCCCCGACGTCGTCGTCTTCCCGACCTCGACCGAGCAAGTCGTGGCGGTCGTGCGGCTGTGCAATGAACTCAACGTGCCGTTCATTCCGCGCGGAGCGGGAACCAGCTTGGCCGGCGGAACCTTGCCGATCGGCGGCGGCGTGATGATCACGCTGACGCGAATGAAACGCATCCTCGAAGTCAACGTGCGCGACCGCTACGCCGTTGTCGAGCCGGGACTCGTCAACGTGCATCTGACGAATCATTTGAAAGAAACCGGCTACCACTACGCTCCGGACCCATCGAGCCAAGGAGCCTGCACGATTGGCGGTAACGTCGCGACCAACAGCGGCGGGCCGCACACGCTGAAGTACGGCGTCACGGTCAATCATGTGCTTGGCGTTGAGGCCGTGCTGCCGGACGGCTCAGTCGTGCAATTCGGCGGGCCATGCGAGGACGGGCCGGGCTTCGATCTGACCGGGTTGTTCGTCGGCAGCGAGGGGACGTTTGGCATTTGCACGAAGGTCTGGGTGCGGCTGACTCGCAATCCGGAGTCGTATCGCACGCTGCTGGGCGTGTTCGAGACGGTCACCGCCGCGACGCAAGCCATCAGCGCAATCATTGGAGCCGGCATCGTCCCCGCAGCGCTGGAGATGATGGACCAAGGGATCATCGGCGCGCTCGAAGCCGCGTTTCATTTTGGGTTTCCACTCGATGCTGGTGCCGTATTGCTCATCGAAGTGGACGGACTCGAAGTCGCCGTTGAGGAAGAGGCTGTGCGCATCGAAGCGATCTGCCTTGAGAATGGCGCTCGCGAAGTCCGCCGAGCACGCACGCAGAAAGAACGGCTGCTGTTGTGGAAGTGCCGCAAGCAAGCGTTCGGTGCGATCGGACGACTGAGTCCGAGTTACTGCACTCAAGACGGCGTCGTGCCGCGTACCAAGCTGCCGCAGATTCTGGAATTCATCACCGACTGCGGCCGGCGTCACGACCTGAAAATCGTCAACGTCTTCCATGCCGGCGATGGCAACATTCATCCGATCCTGTTGTTTGATGAGCGGAACGAGGACCAAGTCCGCCGCGTGCTGCTGGCCAGCGACGAGATCTTGTCGAAGTGTCTCGACCTCGGCGGCAGCGTCACCGGCGAGCACGGCATCGGCGTCGAGAAGATCAGCTTCATGGACAAGCTGTTCGCACCGGAAGACCTCGCCGTGATGAAGTCAATCCGCGACGTTTTCAATCCCGACAACCGATGCAGTCCCGGCAAGATGCTGCCCACTGCCGGCGGCTGCGGCACCGAAGATCATCCCCACAAGAATCACCCCGGCCGCAGGGCCGCCATGTAGTTTCTCTGCGAAGCTCGCCGAGAATGAGAATGACAATGCCTGATTCGCAATCTGTTTTTCAGCCTGCCACGCAAGACGACCTGGCTCAGTTCGTCACCGAGAACGCGACGAACGCGCGGCGTTGCCTTCTGCCCATCGGTGGCGGAACAGCGTGTCGCGACGCGGCCACCGATGATGCGATCGAAGTTCGACTCGACAAGCTCAATCGCGTGATCGACTACCCGGCGCGGGACATGACGATCACCGTCGAGGCCGGCATTCGAATGGCCGAATTGGCCAAGATTTTGGCGGCTGAGAACCAACGCTTGCCGATTGACGTGCCACACGCGGAGCAAGCGACGCTGGGCGGAGTCATCGCTACGAACTGGTCCGGTTCTCGACGTTTCGGATGCGGCACGATACGCGACTACGTCATCGGCATTTCGGCGATTGACGCCTCCGGCAAGCGGTTCAGTGCGGGCGGCCGAGTCGTCAAGAACGTCGCGGGATACGACTTGTGCAAGCTGCTGGTTGGCTCGCGCGGGACGCTGGCGATCATTTCGCAAGTGACGCTCAAGCTGCGGCCGATGGCGGAGACGTCGGCACTCGTGACGCTGACGTTCGATTCGCTCTGCCAAGTCGATGCAGTGCTGAATCGGTTGCTGACGTCTGCAACTCGGCCGATGGTGCTTGACGTGCTGGGGAGGATGGGCACTCTTGCCCGTCCGAATGAGGAGACGGGCAGGAGTGCCCATCCTCCACAGTTGATCGTCGGCTTTGAAGGTGCCTCACGGGAAACCGACTGGCAAATCGAAACGCTGCTCGCGGAATGCCGGCCGTTTGAGCCGCGAACGACAGGATCCTTTGTCGGTGCCGCGGCCGAACCGCTGTGGAGCATGCTGCGCGACTTTTCGATTGGCTCGAAGTCCTCCGTCACCTTCAAAGCGAGTTTGCCCCCGTCGCGGACGTGTGAGTTCTTGCGACTCGCGACCGAGACCGGCATTGTGGCTCAGGCTCACGCCGGCAACGGGATCGTCAACGGGCATCTGCCCGATCGAGTAAGTAAAGCGGAACAAGCCTTCGCCGCAATCAAGCCGCTGGGCGATTTGGTCCGCTCGTGCGGCGGTCATTTGTCCTTGCTACGTGCTCCCAGCGGCTGGCCTGCGCTCGATGTTGCTGCGGATTCGTGGGCTGAGTCACTTGCGTGGGCACAGCGTCTCAAGCGACAACTTGACCCACACAATCTATTGAACCCCGGCGTGATGGCGTTTGGCCCTGCCTGATCACGGATGAAACCCCAGAGCCAAATTCACACAAAGCCAAATCACGGAGTGACATTCATGGTTAAGAAGTTTTTTTTCGGTGACGACCCGCTCGGCAAGCGGGAAAAGAAGTCCGCCAGTTCGACCGATGGAGCCGGGCGCAAGAAAGTGTTCGGGCTGAATGCGTCGGCGTTCATTCAACGGAAGATGGCCGAGCAGCAAGCGAAGGCGGACGAGAAAGAGGGGAAGAAATAAGCCGCGTCTCGCGCGGCCTATTCTTGGGGAGAATCAGTGGCGGTAGCTCCGCCTCGCGGGAGCGAGGCGGCTACGTTCGCGACGAACGTGCGCGTTATTTGTCGTCAGCGGTTTTCTCGTCCTTCGTGGCGGTCTTTTTCTCTTCTTTTGCAGGCTCGTCTTTGGCCTTCTCGTCAGGTTTCGCAGCTTCTTTCTTTTCGGCGTCGTCTTTCTTTTCGGCGTCGTCTTTCTTCTCGGCGTCGTCTTTCTTCTCAGCTTCGGGCTTCTTCTCCGCTTCCGGCTTCTTCTCGGCTTCCGGCTTCTTGTCGGCGTCAGGCTTCTCGTCCGGCAGATCGCCATCCTTCTTTTCTGCCTCGGTCTTGTCCTTGTCCAAGGACTTCTCCTTGGGCTTGATGAGGACGGCGCGGGACAGTCGGAGCTTGTCGAAGCTGTCGTTGGAGATGACGTAGTACCAGTCGGCGAAGCGGTCGTTGAGTTCTTTGACCTTCTGTTTGCCAGATTCAATTTTGGCCGCGTGCGCCGCGGTTTCGGCGGTGAAGCGTCCCTTTTCGGCGTCGTAGCGTTTGAGTGCTTCGAAGTATTCGGCTTTCAGATCCTTCTTCGGCTCGGCCGGCTTGGCTTCTTCTTTCTTGGCATCGGGCTCATCGGCCTTTGGTTTATCAGTTGGTGCGTCGTCCTTCTTCTCGGCGTCCTTCTTCACCGAGTCGCTCTTTTCGGGAGCGTCCTTCTTTTCGGTGGCCGGCTTCTTGTCTTCGGACTTGGGGGCGTCCTTCTGTTCCTCTTTCTTGTCGGCTTGTTTCTCCGTGGCGACAGTGTCTTCGCCTTTGGCTCCAGCCGGGTCGTCGGATTTCTTCTTGGAGTCCGCAGGATTTTCCTCGCTGGCCTTGGTCTTATCTGAGTCCGACGATTCCTTCTTCTCAGCATCGTCCTTTTTCTCAGCGTCCTTCTTCGGGGCATCTTCCTTTTTGTCAGCGGAGTCTTTCTTGTCATTGTCGCCGTCTTCTTTTGGATCGGTGGAAGATTCCACGCCTGGCGGCGGAGTCGGTTTCGTCGGCTCAGCGGGGGGATTGCCCAGCAACGTCTCGTCGAAGTCCGCACGGACAAGTAGATAGCGGCTCTTCTTCAGCTCATCCGGCTTCTCTTTCGAGGCGTCCTTCTTCTCTTTGCCGTCAGCCTTCGCCTCCTCGGTGACACCGGTTTCGATTTCCTGTTCAGTGCCGGAAAAGACGCTGCCGAAGGTCAGCTTGTAGACAACTCCGTCTTTGGTTCCGGCAGTGAGTTCGCCTTCGCGCGAGACGAGTTGCGTCTGTCCGTCTTCGTCTTGGCCGACACGGAAGCCTTTCTCGCCGAGTTCGGCGCGCAGAAATTTGACGACACTGCTGCGTGCCTCGGGATTATTCATCAACTCTTTCGGCAGCTCGACTTTGAGGTCCGCATTGAGAATTGGCTTTCCGAAGGGTGCCGGACGTGGGCGCACTCCGACCAGTCGCAGGTCGTCGAGCGTCGTGACCATCGCGTTGATATCGTCGCTTTTGAGTTCCTCGGCGGCTTCGTCGAGCCCGGCCAATTTCCACGGATCGCTGGGTTTCTCTTTGGTGAGTTCGACGACATCGTCCCCTTCGTATTCGTCCGCGTCGTTGATCTTCGGCCGGCTGCCGCGCAGGCGAGTGATGTCGAAGCCTGTGACCTTCAGCAGGTCTGTCTCGGCCCAGTCGGAGAACTTCGTCGAGACGTCGAATCGTGCGCTGACTTTGTAGACTTTGTCTTCATCGGATTTGCGAACGTAGCGTTTGTCTTCGTCCCCTTCGACTTTGTTGCCCACGATGAAGTCGGCGAGCGCGGTCTCTTTTTCAGAGATTGTGATTCGCATCCCGCGACCTTTGGTGGCGGGATTCACTTCATCGAGCGGATCGATCACGCCGAATCGTTCATGGTCGGTCTTGCGGCGCGTTGCCAACGAACCGCGTTTCAGTCCGATCACCGATCCCGCCGCTTTCGCGAGCTGGTCTTTCCCGTCGGCCGGATAGTTGTGGTACGAGGGAATCTTCCAACCATCGGCATATTGAACCGTGAACATCTTCGATGCGGCGGTCGCCTCGTCAAACGAGACCACGCGCATCAACGTGGCCTTTCCGGCATCCGAGAAATCGGGATTGAAGTCCCTGCCGTACTCATCCCCGTCGGCGAGCTTGGCCGGCTTAGTGAGTTGGTTCGAAGTGAACGCCAACGCGGTTGACACGAGGGCGGTGGCCACGAAAGCCAAAGTGCGGGTCATCGATTGATTCATGGCAAGATTCTCCGTCCGGGACGGTCGTAATTGTTTCAGACCCCACCGGGCTTGTCCCGGTGGTTCCAGGCTTTTGCACTACTCCAATCCAAAGTCGTCTCTCTCACTGGCCGTAGTGCAAAAGCCCGCGAGCCACTGGGGCAAGCCCGGTGGGGTCACTGTATTCCAATTAACGTTTCACGAGCCGGTCGGCTTCGACGTTGCGGTACTCGGCGTTGATGCGGGACGACAACACGATGACCCCCAGCACGATCGCAGGGATCGGTGGCAGCAGGATGCACCACCAACGAATCCAGTCTTCTTTGGCGCGAATCTGTTGCTTCGTTTTGGCTTCGATGCCTTCGACCTTCTTGGCCCGATCACGGTCGATGTTGATTCGCATCACGTCAAGCTTGCGCTGTTCGGTTTCACGAGCGATGCTCAGTTTCGATGTTTTTTGCTGAGGCATCAGCGTCGTGTCCTTTTCGATTTCCTCGACGAGTTTCGTGAGGCGTTCCTGGGCTTTGGACAGTTGCTCCTTGGCCTCGGCATCGGCCTTGCCGCGTTCTTCGGTCTGAGCATTGCGCAAATCGTCCGAAACCTCTTGCAGCGCGGTCAGCGTGCGGAGTTGAGCGCGACGTTTGCGAAGGTCGATGTACGACGTTTCTCCGGCCAGCACATCGACGCAGTTGAGCACGAACTTGACGTTGTCGATCCGCAGGTTCGGCAACTGCTGCGAAGTTTCCAAGTTGAAAAGCTGGTTGCTGATGAGGTCCGCGTCGGAGACGAAGATCACGTTCAAGCCCTTGTGGCCCTTGAACTCTTTGCCAGTGATGTGTGCCGCCAGCGTGAAGGCCTCGTCGGTCAGTTGCCGACGAGGATTGTTGTTGATCTCCATGCCGCCACCCCCAAACGGATTGCCGCTCTGCCTGGTGATGTCTTCCCAAGCATGGACGCCCGACTTTGGACTGGACCGCAACAACGCCTCGAATTTCAAATCGCTCCCTTGTCGTTGCCGAATGTTGCCGGGGAAGAACGTCAGTATTTCTTGGAGTCCTGAGGTCACGGGACTGGTGGGATGAATCGCGCTCTTGTTCTTGGACTTCGTGCTGACAAAGACCAATTCCGGTTGGATCATGTCACCGAACTCAGGATGCAGGCTCTTGCCCGAGTTGTCGAAGATCACTTCGCCGTTGTCCCAGGCGATCTCCAGCACTTTGAGCAACGAGGTCAGCTTGCCTTCCTCGGCCTTGGGTTCCGGTGGCTGCTGATTGAACTGCCCCATCATGCCGCCTCCACCGGGGCGCGGCTTGGGCATTCGCGGAGCTTGCGTTCCCGCTCCATCGAAGACCGGTAGTGGGTCGTCGAAGACCAATGTGGGCCGGCCTTTCCTGACGTAATCGACCAAGTTGGGCAACTGCGACGGCGACAGCGACGAGGGCATCACCGCAACGAGCACGTCGTACTTCTTCTCGTCGATGGGCGAGTCGGCCGGGACTTGCTCGACCTTGTACTGCTTCTTGAGTTCCGTCTGGATGCGCCATTCGGGCAACTGCCGGAAGCTCGACATGTCGAAGCCGCCGGCCACTTTCGCATCTGTGGTGAGCATGCCAACCGTCAGTCGTTTTTCATTCGCAACCGTGCGGATCGAGCGGGTCAATTCGTACTCGATCGACGTGCCTGCCTCGAAAATTGGAACCACGACTTCATCGACTGGACTGCTGACCACGACACCCATGAAGACTTCCTGCACGCCGCGACGGCCGTCCTCGTCGGTCGGGACTTGAAATCCCTGCACTCCCAACAGCCGAGCTTCCTCAGCTTCAGGCGTGAACGGGGTCACGTCCACGAATCGCACGTCCAAACGTGAGCCGCCTTCGCGATCGTACTGTCGCAGCAGGCCTTTCAATCGCTTTTGAATGGCCACTTGCTCGCGCGGCACGTCTGCCGAAATGAAGGCTTGAATCATCACCGGTCGTTCGCTGCTGATCTTGCCAATCAACTCGCGCGTGCTGCGGGACAGTGTGAAGAGCTTCTCGGTCGTCAGGTCCAAATTGAGCGGAAACGCTTCGCTCAGCTTGACCACCAGGACGTTGACGCTGATCAGCGCGACTGCCACCGAGACCGATCGCACGACGTACTGAATCCACATCGTCGGGCCATCTTTGCCGCCGCTCCAATGCCGCTTGCTGATGAAGACCTCGTTGAGGTACAGCAGAAACGCAGTCAGTGACACAAAGTAAACGAGACTGGTCAGCGGAATCAGACCGAGGCTGTATTCCTTCAGTTGATCGGGCAGACTGAGCGAAGCGAAAATCGGGTGAGCCACTGACAACTTGCCGACGAAGATCGGAATCGCTCCGATCGTCACTCCCAACACGAAGGCGACCGTCACGCTGTTGGTCAACACCGAAGCAAACATGCCCGCCGCCAGCAATGCTCCCCCTGCCAGCCAGTAGCCGAAGTACGTCGTGAACAGCAGCCCAAAATCCGGCTCGGCGTACCACGCCAGAACTAACAAATTGAATCCAGAAAACGCCAGCGCGATCGTGTAGACCGCCAGCACCGCCAGATACTTTCCGAGTAGCACCTCGAAGTCATTCGCCGGCAGAGTGAACAGCAACTCGTCGGTCCCTTGCCGCTTCTCCTCGGCCCACGATGTCATCGTGACGGCCGGCACGATGAACAGCAGCAACAGCGGGAAATACTCGCTGAGCTGATCGAGCGTCGCGAGATTGTTCGTGAAGAACCGCGGGCTGAACGCCGCCGCCGCACAGGCCACGACGAACACCACGATGAAGAGGTAGCCGATGACCCCCGAAAAATAGCTGGCCAGATTCCGCCAGAAGACGGCTTTGATCACATGACTTCGCATGGTGCATCCCTGTAGCACAGGCGTCTCGCCTGTGACTTGTTGGAACTTTCAGAGGCAGGCGAGCCGCCTGCCCTACGTCAATCTCGCATGGGTCAACTCGCGGAAGCGGCCTTCCATGTCGTGGCCTTGGCCTTCCATCTGTGCGACCGAACCATCGAACACGATCTGCCCCGCGTTGATCACGACGACTCGGCTGCAACAGACCGCCACCTCACGCAGGATGTGCGTGGAGAGCAGAATCGTTTTGTTCTTCGCGAGACTGTGAATCAAGTTGCGAACCTCGTGGACTTGATTGGGGTCCAATCCACTGGTCGGCTCGTCGAGGATCAGTACTTCCGGATCGTGCAGCAGCGCCTGAGCCATTCCGACGCGCTGCTTGTAGCCGCGTGACAGCTTGCCGATCGTCTTGTTCCAGACGGCTCGCAGCGAACATTTGTCGGTCACAAATTCCAGACGGCTCTGAAGGTACGGCCCCGACATTCCGCGAGCATGGCCGAGGTACTCCAGCAACGATTTCGGAGTCATTTCGTGATACAGCGGCCCGTTCTCCGGGAGATAGCCGATCAACTTGACGGCATCGAGCCGATTGGTCGCCACATCAAAACCACCAATGCGAGCCGAACCTTCCGTGGGCGTCAGGAAGCCGGTCAGCATTTTCATCGTGGTGGACTTGCCCGCCCCGTTCGGTCCCACAAACGCCGCGACCTCCCCTTTCGGGACGGAGAAGGTGACATCCCGAGCCGCCGCGAACGGCCCATAAAATTTGCTGAGGCCGCGTGCCTCAATCATCATGCCATGATGGCCGTTATTGTCCGAGTTTTTGCTCATCAACCCGATCCTCGTTGGCGGATCCGCTCGACTCTCGTCGTCGGCTCCGCATTGACCACAAACACCAACAGCGGCCGAAACTCCGAAGCTCGGCCGCTGCCCAATTCGTTTGGCTGGCTGTCGGATCATCACACCCGACTTCCAAGCCGCTGCGAATACGCAGGAAATTACTGGTCGCGTTGGATGAAGTCCAGCAACGCGAGCGAATGACCGGCGGCGTTTGAGTTCGCGACAACGATCGGCCGCGATATGCTCCCTAGCCTTCCGATCCCAAAAAGAGGACCGCTGCGATGACTCGCTCGCAAAGCTCAACCACGTCTGCTGGCTGGCCCATTGGGTTGTCGTTGCTGGCAGTTTTGCTCTGGATGCCCGTGACGGCCCGCTCCGAACCGACCAGCGGTTCCGACAAGCCGGCCGCTGGCAAGATTTCCTTCGATCGCGATGTCCGGCCGATTCTGTCCAACCATTGTTGGAAGTGCCACGGCCCGGACGCCAAGGAACGCAAAGCCGGCCTGCGGCTCGACCAACTCGATTCAGCCACCAAGCCGGCCGAATCGGGCAAGACGGCCATCACCGCCAAGAAACCGGCGGACAGCGAATTAGTGCGACGAATTCTGTCGTCCGATTCCGACGAACAAATGCCGCCCTCTTCCGAGAACAAGCCGCTCAGCGCGGGACAGAAAGAAATCCTCAAACGCTGGATCGAACAGGGAGCGACCTTCGAGCAACACTGGTCGTTCCGCCCCGTCACGCGGCCAGCGGTTCCGAAGTTGCAAGATTTCAAATCTGAGATTTCAAATCTCAAATGGAAGACTCAGAATCCAATCGACCACTTCATTTTCGCCCGGTTTGAAGCGGAAGGTCTGTCACCGTCCCCCGAAGCTGACCGCGAGACGTTGATCCGCCGAGTCACGCTCGACCTGACCGGCCTGCCACCGACCATTGCCGAGATCGACGAGTTCCTGAACGACAACGATGCAAACGCCTACGAAAAGGTGGTCGATCGGCTGCTCAAGTCGCCGCACTACGGCGAACGGATGGCCACGGATTGGCTCGATGCCTCACGGTTCGCGGACACGAACGGCTACCACATCGACAACGGCCGCGACATGACCCGCTGGCGCAAGTGGGTCATCGACGCATTCAATCGCAATCTGCCGTTCGATCAATTCACGATCCAGCAATTGGCCGGCGATTTGCTGCCAGAGCCATCCGAACCCGCCGCTGCCTTCGACCAAAAACTCGCCAGCGGATTCCATCGCAACCACATGATCAATTTCGAGGGGGGAGCATTTCCCAAGGAATATCACAACGCCTACATCGTCGATCGCGTCAACACGACCGCAACCGTGTGGCTCGGCCTGACAGTCGCGTGCTCGCAATGCCACGACCACAAGTACGACCCGCTGACGCAGCGCGAGTTTTACCAGCTCTATGCCTTCTTCCATAACGTGCCGGAAAACGGACTCGACGGCAAAAAAGGGAATGCCGAACCGCTGCTCAAACTCCCGACGGACGATCAGCAAAAGCAACTCGCCGAGTTAGCTGACAACATCACCAAGGTGGAGGCTCGCCTGAAAACCGCGAAGGACGAAGACGCCAAGACGCTCAAAGCCGACCTCGATCGGCTGCGCAAAATTCAAACGGAACTCGAACAACTCATCCCGACCTCGATGGTCATGCGCGAGCTCGAACAACCGCGAGAAACGTTTGTGCTGATCCGTGGCCAGTACGACAAACCGGGCGACAAAGTCGAAGCGGAAGTCCCCGCCGTGTTGCCTCGGCTTCCCGAAGGGACACCACGCAATCGGCTGGGACTCGCGCGATGGCTGACGCATCCGTCGCATCCGCTGACTTCGCGAGTCACCGTCAACCGCTACTGGCAGTCGTACTTCGGCACTGGCCTCGTGAAGACGTCTGAAGATTTTGGTTCCCAGGGCGATCCGGCATCGCATCCTGAATTGCTCGATTGGCTCGCGACGGAGTTCATGTCGAACGAATCGACGACTGCGACCGCGTGGGACATCAAGCACCTTCAACGCTTGATCGTCACTTCAGCAACGTACCGGCAAGCGAGCCGCGCGACGCCGTCACTGATTGCACGCGACCCAGAAAACCGGCTGCTGGCTCGCGGGCCGAGACATCGGTTGCCGGCCGAGGGGATTCGTGATCTGGCTTTGTCGGTCAGCGGGCTGTTGCAGCACAAGATCGGCGGACCAAGCGTCTCGCCGTATCAGCCGGCCGGACTGTGGGAGGAATTGATGGCTCGCGCGGACGGCAAGAACTGGACGGCACAGGAATACTCACAGAGTCACGGAGCCGACTTGTATCGCCGCACGATGTACACGTTTTGGAAGCGAACCTGCCCGCCGGCGCAACTCGCCACGTTCGACGCACCCGACCGCGAGACCTGCACTGTCCGCCGAGCCCGCACAAACACGCCGCTGCAAGCACTCGTGCTGATGAACGACCCGACCTACGTTGAGGCCTCACGCAAACTCGCCGAGCGAATTCTGCTCGAAGGAGGTGCGACGACTGAAGAGCGCATCACGTTCGCGTTCCGGCTGGCGACCGCTCGCAAACCGACGCCGCGCGAGTTGACCGTGCTGCGGCGCGTCTTCGAGCAGCAACACGCTCGCTTCGCTGCCGATCCGGCCGCCGCGACGAAACTGCTGTCCGTCGGCGAGTCACCGCGCAACGAACAACTCCCGGCTCATGAACTCGCCGCCTGGGCCGCGCTCGCCAGCGTGATCCTGAACCTCGATGAGGCGGTCACGAAGGGCTAGTGCTTTGTCAGGGCAAACAATTGGGGTTGGGCGCATCAGCCGCAGGGCGCTAGCCCCGGTTTGTGCCGTCGAACCGGGGCTAGCGCCCTGCGGCTAATTTGGTGAACTCCAATTCTTAGTCGTGACGCAACACTAGTTCGCAGGACACACGAACCATTGAAGCCTGAAGCGCAAGCGAAGCCGGTCGATTCGATTCCTTCGCTTGCGCGTCAGGCTTGAAGAAACACGTTGGCCAATTTCCGCTCGGTCAGCGGACATACGAATCGAACACCCGGACTTGTGCCCAATTGGGTTTGTTCTCTTCGATGAACTGAATGTGACGCGGGTGAGCCTGGTAGTCGTCCTGAGCTTTCCGACTCTCGAAAACGACGTGCAAGCTGACGTGAAACGCTCGGTCGTTGACCGGCCGAGCGAGGTCAGGCACCAGCGTGCCGGCCGAGAAATAGACTTCGCCCGGATGCCCCTTGAGGTATTTGTGGCAGGCTTCGACCAGAGCTTGTTGCGTGGCGGACGAGGCATCCTTCAGTGTGAAATAAACCATGTGTGCGAGATGCGAATTCGTGGTGTCAGCCATCCGTTTGATCCTTGTGAGTGTGGAGTCCATCAACAGCGAACCGCATTCTGGCAGTCCAATTCGGCGACGTACAGTCCTCACCCTGGGCGAACTGCGTCGCCGCTAACGCAGGAAAGGGTGCCGTGTGTTGAGCGCATGAAAATCGCCCCGTTCATCACGGGGCGAGAGTTCGGCTGCGGCGGATGGGGGCCGAATTACGGCAGCGAGTCCAATCGTTGGACCCGCCGCGGCGGGCTGGACAGCTTGAAGAACCTGGAAAAGTTCGACTATGCCAGCGAAGGGGCGTTCCTGAAATGGCTGACCGCGATTGTTGAGAACCACAGGTGAGAACCGCATTCGCGATCAACGCGATTTCCACAAGGCGGCCCGACGGGACATCGGCAAGCAGTCCTCTTTGGAGAATCCGCGTTCGGATGGCTCGGCGATTCCGCTGGAGATCCCAGACAAGAGCGACCTGCCGACCGCCAGCCGTGTGATGATGTTGAGCGAAGACATGCTGCGACGGATCAGGCGCTTGAGATTGGCGGAGGAATTGACCTGAAGCACGACGCGCAAGCGAGTGGTGTCCCTCGAAAGAACCACTCGCTTGCGCGTCGTGCTGGTGTGGCACACCCGATCCCGCGTTCCCAACAGTCGCGCAAGAATTCGCGGTCGAGATGCCGTCCGTCGCGGAGCGACATTTGATGGTCGCCGTGGGTTTCAACCCATCCGCCGCGGTGAGCGATGACACAGGAATGATTCGTCGCGGAGCGACGATGGAAGGCGAGGAGCATCGGCGCGAAGGAAATTGATCGCTGATCGTGTGGCGATGGTTCGATCGTCGCTCAGCGACGAGATGGTTTGGCGGGATGGCCGACCGTGGGTGGAAACCCAGGCGACCTTCGGCGGTCGCTCAGCGACCAAGGACAAGAACCAAAGAGTCACCCGACGCTAAGTGATCCTACAACTTCGGGGAGTCTCGACGATGCGATTTGCGAATGGCGCTGTGACAAATCTGCGATGTGTTGCTGAATCGCGTCGAGCAATTGCTCGTCTTCCATGTCCCAAATCGCTTCGGCGGTCGGACCAATCGCCATGTACGAAAGGTTGGCGATGAGTTGGCCGAAGCGGACTTCGGAGGTGAGTTCGCTGAGTTCTTCCAAGGCGTGCAAAATTTGTTGGCGAGTGGCTGTCATGGCAACAAGTCTCCAATTCGAGGACGTTGGGCGAGCGGTGTTTTCAATCGACCGATGATCTCTACACGAATCGATGTCCCCGGAGAAAGTTTGGCGATGCGCGTCGCACGAGTGACGCCGTTGTAAAGCATCAAGACCCCATCGGTCCCCTCAAAAACCCAAGGATTAGGCATTCCGGCAGAAGAGATTCCAAACGCTGCAATTTGCCGTTGCAGCTTTCCAGGATCGGCACCATACGGTCGCGAGGGCGGCACACGAAGCTCTGCGGGATCAACAAGCACGATCCGTGTCGGCATTGGAAAGTCCAGACTGATTTCCATGAGGGGAGTGGTGCGGTGAATGGCAGTAGATTGACTCCGTCAATGGATTTCCTCAACACCATCTCCGGATCGAGTGTCACAGCCGCGCAGGAATTCGGAGTCGAGACGTAGGATGGCCGCCCTCGGCCGTCTGTGTTTTCGGACGAACGGCCTGTGAACCGCAAGACGGCCGAGGGCGGCCATCCTACGCGCTGATGACGCGCGAATCGTTCGTCGCGGTGCGACGATGGAATGTGTGGAGACGACGACACACATTCCCATTGGCGGCCGATGGTACGACGATGATTCAATCGTCGCTCCGCGACGAGATGGTTTGGCGGGATGGCCGACCGTGGGTGGAAACCCACGGCGACCTTCGGCGGTCGCGGCGGACTCTGCGACCAAGGACAAGAATCAAAGAGTCACACACCAACCCGCGATCCCGATGTCACCTGCGGTTCAGCCCCGAAGGGGCGCTCCTATGCCAGCCCAGGCCATCGGCCTGGGTGGCCAATCCCCAGAGGTCAGACAGCCCCAACGGGGCGGCTCTCAATTTGACCAATACGAAACACTTCATCGACGATGACGAACAATGATGAGGGCTGCTCCGTTGGGGCTACCCCTTGGTGATTCCGACCGTGACCCAGGCCGATGGCCTGGGCTGACATAGGAATGCCACGTTGTGGCGGAGGACGCTCCCTTCCCGCGCTGACGAATGGCAACATCAAGAACGGACCACACCCGACCCCGCATGCACTGTTACGAGACGCGCTCAATGGAACCGCGATGCGTGGCAAGCAACTTTGCCAACGACGAGCCACCCGCGTACCTGCCACCGTGTGTTTCAACCCTCCGTCGCGGAGATGTGTGGAGACGACGACACACATTCCTTTGGCGGCCGATGGTGTGGCGATGGTTCCATCGCCGTTCCGCGACGAGATGGCTTGGCGGGATGGCCGGTGTTCGAGCGTTTCGCGAAACTCCGGGGCTTCGTCCAAAGCGAATCCAGCCACAGCCACCCTGCCGCAGTGGAACTCTCCTCAACAACTTTGTAATTGTAGACGAGCGGTCGGGTAACAGCACTGGCGGGCGAAGCCCCTCGCCAGCGCCACCGAACGTGGCGTAGGGGTGGGTGAAATCTATCAGACCACCCTCTTCGCAAAGTCTCAGAGTGTTGCACCCGGTGATGCGGAACATTAACCCCCGAGTTTCTACGACAACCTAAAGAGGTGGTTCATGAACATCGCTGATGAGATCGCAAAGCTTCAACAACTGCACGATAGCGGGGCGCTGAGCGGCGAAGAGTTCGCCAAAGCTAAGGCCGCTGTACTCGAAAAGCCCCCGTCTAAGAGTTTCCGAATTGGGAGCAAGCCACTTGCATGGTGTGAAGTTGGTTTCAGTGTTTTTGTTGGTGTGGTCTTGCTCTCCGCTGCCTTTTTCTGGTTACCGGCGGGACCGTGGCGTTGGATTTTTGGGATCGCTGGCGGCATTTTTGTAGTCGTTGCCGTCGGGGAAACGATAGCAAAGGTCACACGTTTGCACTCTTGGATATTTTGCATTGCACTTCTGCATCTTGTCGCTTTTATCACAAATCCGGATCAGGCGTCGCTTGAGAAAACTTGTCGGGAAAATATGGAGAAAAACAGGGCGAAAACGGGCACGCTGGAAAAGTTGGCTGGAGATGCCTTGGTCGATGTCTCTTTTGAACGGAAGAATTATTATGTGTTCAGCATCGGGACGGTTAGGCGGTGGTCGCCGTTTTTTGCCGCCTAAAGGCGGAACTACGAACGACGTCATGTGTGCGATCACTCCCGGCAAGGAATCTCGCCGTGTGGCATCGACGAACCGGGCGGCCTTCGCCACCGACGAGTGGAACGTGATGAGCTTCCGCAGATCGTATTTCTGCATCGCCTTGGCCAAGCCGATCTGTGCAGCCAGCGTCCGAGCGTCGGTTGTGAAACTCTGCGCTGTGCGCGGGTCTCCTGACCCCGCACGTCGCTTGGACCGAAGGTCTCCACTTTGCGTTTGGCTGTCTTGTGCTGCATGAAGAGGAGACCTGCGGTCGGGCGTTTCGGCGGGGTCGGGAGACCCGCGCCGAGCAGGGATGCGGACCAACGTCGCTCGCTCGGCCCACGCTTTGGCTTCGCGGTCGGTGACGCCGATCACGACGACCTGATAATCGGTCAGCAACGGCTCCGGTTTCGCGCTGATCGCTTCATGAAAGGTGAGGACGTGGAACTCGGGGCCGAAGACGTGCGCGTCGTCCATCGAGACGAGTTCAAATTCCAGTTCCGCCGCTCGCCGCTTGACGTGCTCCTTGAAGTAGCGCGGCGTGGCGGTCATGAACAGCCGCTTGGACGCCTTGATCTTCTTGCCATCCAGCACGGTCGCGAACAAGCCCTCGGCGTGTCCGGCCAGACGGTGAGCTTCGTCGCAGATCGCCAGATCGAATTGTTTTGTAGTGCCGGCCTGAGCCGCGGCGATGCGGTCGGATGATTGATATGTGGCGAACACGACGGCCGGTCGCTTCCGATGCTGGTCGAGGAACTGCTGAATCTCCGCAGGCTTGGTTGTGACCTTCACTCCGAGGTCGGCCGTCGATTGAAGCGCAGTGTCTTCGTTGCGTTGCACGACCGACTCGTCCGAACAGACAACGAGCGTGTCGAAGTCCTGCGTTGAATGTCGGCCCCACTCGGCAAGGTTCTGCTGCACCAGCGAGAGCGACGGGACGAGCACCAGCATAAGAGAACTCTGCAACCGCTCCGCGATCCACAGTGCGGTGAGCGTCTTGCCCGTGCCGCAGGCCATGATGAGTCGGCCTCGGGGATGATCTCGATGCCCATTGACCACAGCCTCAATCGCAGTAGCTTGATGAGGTCGCGCCGTCCACCGAGGCAGCCGCGCGGCGGTTCCTCCAATCTGAACCGGCCACTGAACTTCTTCCGTCAGGAAGTGACCACGCAGGACCATCCCAACCGGCTTCTCTTGACCGTGCAGCGTCCGGCGAGCCGTGGCCCCAATGTCGTCCGTCGTCGCCATGAGCAGTCGATAGGCGAACTGCGAACGGTTTGATTCCGACAGGAACGAGTCGATCTCGCGTTTGGAGATCGTTCGATCGGGATGATCCGCCTTGGCCTGAATGGCCCACAACTCTCCCGCTCGTGTGCGAGCGACAATGTCGATTCCCGCATCCGGCCCCCACCGATCCGGCAAATCTTTCCACAGCCACACCTTGTCGAACTGGCCTCGATACCGTGGAGCGTTTTCCAAGAACCACTGGCACAGCCACTCGAAGTCGCCGCCAAACGTCGTCCCCTCGGCATCGCGGCGAATCTTCGCTTCGATGAACTCGAAGCGGCCTTCCATCAAGCTCGGCTCGGATGCGGTCGGCGCTGGCATGTGTCGAATCACCGTTCAGTGGCTGTGACAATGTGGGTGATGTTCGTGGTGAGGAGCATGACAAAGTGGTCCACCGCGAGCGTCGAAAAAGTTTCGCGGGATTGTCTGATTGTTTCCGCTTGGCTGCCACCAACGAAGCCGCGGAGTCGTTCGTTTGGATGGCGGAAAGTGCAAGCGACTCTTTGAATTGGAGTTGAGGAAAGAGAAAGCCGAAGGGCGGATCAGTCGGCTTCAGCCGACTCCCCATTTGCCACCGGCTTCAGCCGGTGGAGCGGTCGAGTCACGCGACCGGCAGCCGGCTTCAGCCGGCATGGTGATCGGTCTTCAGACAGAATGGCCAGCAACCTGCAAATTCTTCCCGATCAGCCGCAGGGCGCTAGCCCCGGTTTGTGTGATCCGAACCGGGGCTAGCGCCCTGCGGCTCATAGCTCGTTCCTGAAGACCCCCAAGTCGGCTGAAGCCGACTCATGGCCGCTGCGGATTTGCCAACCATCAGCTCAAGCTGGTGGCAAATGGGGAGTCCGCCGCGGCGGACTGATGACAGACAAGGAATGCGAAACGTGGACTCCAGAGATGCGAGCAGAGCATGCGGCGCTGAGTCTGATTCACTTCCTGCGAGACCAGAGCCAACCCCAGTCCGCATGACTCGCCGCCCTCTCGGCGGACCAGACCCTTCCGCCGAAGGCGGACCGCAGCGGGGCCGCCAACTCTCTCTTGAACCGCGTCTCCTGCTGTCCAACTCTTGGGGTCCACTTCACCCGCAGTTGTTTGGAGTTTTCTTCGCGGTTACGCGTCCAAACGATCCAACCATTCGGCCGAGAACGTGAACACTTTGAAGACCTCGGATTTCAAGCCGCGCACGATGTTCATGCCGTTGCCGCCGGAGACCGTGTCGCCACCCACACCGCCATCGACGTTGTCGCTGCCGTCACCGCCAAGCGCGATGTCTTTACCAGCTTCGCCTCGCAGCAGGTCGTTGCCGGCACCGCCGATTAGTGTGTCGTCGCCGATACCGCCGTAGATTGAATCGTTGCCGTCGCCGCCGGACATCGCGTCATTGCCGTTGCCGCCGTTGAGGCGATCGTGACCAGCGCCGCCACCAAGCGTGTCGTCTCCGTTGCCGCCGCTCAAGGTGTCGTTGTCGTCGCCGCCGCGAAGCAAGTCGTTGCCAGCGCCGCCGCGCAGATCGTCGCGTCCGGCACCGCCATCGGCCGTGTCGTTGCCGGAGCCGCCGAAGAGGCTGTCGTTGCCGTCGCCACCGAACAGTTGCACTCCGTGCTGAACTGACGTTGCGACGGTGATCGAGTCATTGCCGTCGCCACCGTCGATCACCACCGAACCATCGAACGAAACATTCACGGACGACAGCGTCAGACGGTCGGCACCTTCGAGTCCGTTGAGGAGAATCTCAGCGAGGTTGGGGGACTCCGCTCGGCTGAGGTCGATGTTCACGCGGTCGTTCGTGCTCGTCCCGTCAATCCGCAACGACTCCGTCCCATCGAGCGGCACGATTTGGTGTCCGTGCCCCGGCTTGCTGATGCGAAGCTCATCACCTCGCAGCGACATCGCGATCGTTCCGCCTTCCTCGAGCAATGACACGCGCACCTGGCCAGTGACCACGTTGACCGCCGCCAACACGAGCATGTTCTCGGCTTCTTCCAGAGTTTCAGGAACGTCGAGGTACTCCCAATCCGAAGCCCCGTCGTCGGTCTCTGTGAACACCGGCTCGATTTCGAGCACAGCGACATCCGGTTCGTAGGTGAAGTCAAGCTGGCCAAGGATCTCGTCAGGATTCCCGATCTCGGACGCGATCACCGAATTGCTGGAGATCGTGTAGAGGACGTTTTCGATGTACGCGCTGCGGACGATGTAGCCGTCGCTAAAGACATCGACGGCAACCGTTCCGTTGAGCTGGATAGCCGATTCGCCGGTCTGCGTGACGTCGATGTGGAACACGAACAAATCGTTGTGGAAACCAGTCTCCCATTCGCCAAAGCCGTAGCCCGATACCGGAATCGCGAGCGTCTCTTTCGACGCGAACCAGCCGATCGCCTTTGAGTCCCATTCGGCGATCGACCACGTCCAGCTCGGCAGGATGTCTTCATCGACTTCGATCGGATTGTCGGGATCGCTGATGTCGTACAGCGCGACCTTCGTCGCCTGCGTGTCGGTGCTGCGGCCAACGGCGAGCAGGTGATTCTCGTCGATGACTTGCAGGTAGCTCGAATAGCCGGGGACTTCCAACTCGCCACGAATCACCGGGGCCGTCGGATCGCTCAGGTCGAAGACGAACAGCGGATCGACTTGCCGGAACGTGACGACGAACGCTCGCTCGCCGTCGAACCGCACCGAGTAAATCCGCTCGCCGCTGGCGAAGCCGTCCACCGAGCCAACCGGAGTCAGCACGCCGTCGATGTTCTCCAAAATCGTCAAGTTGTTCGCTTGCGAGAAGCCCGTCTCAGGGTCGAAGTTGGACGTCGTCGTTGCGATGCGCAGCCGGCCGTCGAATTCGTCGGCCGAGAATTGATTGTGCAGCGTGCCATCGACGACTCCGGTCGCCAGTAGCTCGATTTCACGCTCGCCGTTCGCCCACGCGAATTCCAAAATCCGAGTCTGCGTGGTGCCGGAATCGTAAACCGGCGAGAAGACGTACAAGTGGTCCTGATTGGCGTGAATGCCGTTCGTCCAGTCGGTGAGCACTGAGCTGGAACTGACCAAGCCCGGTTGCGAACCGCGCGTGTCGATCGACACGACCGACAGCAACGAATCGGAAACCGAATCGTTCACGCGAGCGATTGCCGAGACCTCGCTGATGGCCCCGTCCACCCCCAGCCCGTTGGCCGACAGGCTCTCGTACCGAGGCAAGACACTGTCAATCAGCGAATCCAGATTCGCATGCACGCGGGCGATGTACGCCTCCCGAGTTTCGTAAACCGGCACTTCAATCTGCTGATTGAGCAGGACGAATTTAGCGCCCATCGCATCGCCAACGGGTTCGTCCTCGGTGGCGGTGATGTTCAGCGAGTCCCCTGACACGACTGCGTCATCAAGGAAAATCGGCCTGCCGATCGGCCCACCGTAGTAGTAAATCGGCGTGTCGATGGTCGTGGTACCGTCGGTCTGCGGAGCGGGCAACGCGATGTCGTTGCTGGTGATGACGTGGATCTGACCGTTGAACGCGCGCGAATCGACGTAGTAGCCGTCGAGCGACGTCTGCTTGTCCAGGACCGGCTTCGATGGATCGGAAACATCAAACGTGCTGACAATTGTGGTCGTCGAACTCGGAGCGAATCGAATCGCGTCGAAAGCAATGCCGCCACCAAAACCGCCTCCGTAGTTGTACTCCTGCGAGATCACCGTCAAGCGATCTCCGTCGAGGTACTCGGCGATGGCGTAGCCCTCGAAACGAATGCGAGACAGCTCCTGCATCTCGCCGGCCGGATACGCCTGCATGATCAACAGGTCGTTGCCATTGATCACGAACAAATGCTCGCCGTCGTTCTCGATCAAATCCCCTTCATCGACTCCGTCGACTTGGACGTTGGTCTCGGAATGATTGACACTCGTGTCCTCCACGGCTGCTTGAGCCAAGAATCCACCACCCCGATAGTAAATCGGACCTTGATACCACCACTGCGGCTGGCCGAAGAGACCCTCGTACTGCGCCAACGCCCGCTCCAACAGGTATTCGCCGAACTCCTCACGCGACGTGAAATTGCTGACGGCCGGCGGAGTCGCTACGAACGTTTGAAGCGTCAGAATCTCCGAGTCGGGGTCGTTCGATTCAACGGGATCCTCGACAGGGAGCGTTTCGTACGAGTCTTCGGCGATCAACTCCGTAGTCGTCGCCGACATCAACGCTCGCACTTCCAGAACCTCGGATCGCCGAGATTGATTCCGAAACCCACGACGCTTGGAGGTCTTGAACGAAGATAAACGGGGGAACGACCAACCGATGCGTTTCATCTGAACGGACTCCTGCCAAGAGAACACGATTTATTACGCCGGACTCGAAACCCAGGTCAAGGGAATACGGCCTTTTTCGTTGGGCCTCAGCGATGTCTACCGCCAATCCGTCGCACTACCCGACAGCCAATCGGCCCCCAACACGAAAATGTGAACTTCACTGACCGCCGCCGGCATTTTTTGCCGCACCCTCAGACCAAGCCGCCCGTTGACCGATGACAC
Organism: Candidatus Kuenenia stuttgartensis; assembly: GCA_945904015.1. Taxonomy (GTDB): domain Bacteria; phylum Planctomycetota; class Planctomycetia; order Planctomycetales; family Planctomycetaceae; genus SXKJ01. Next base: position 24,384 of record CAMDPK010000071.1, read on the forward strand.
CAATCAGCGTACTTTGATGCGCGCATTCGCCAGCCGGTCGGGATCGGCTGGCTCCCACCTGACCTTCTCAAAAGGAGAAGCTCGCCATGTTGACGCTCTTTTCGCGACACGCACATCCGAACTGTGACGGCATCGGCCGTCGTGACTTTCTGAAAATCGGCGGGTTGGGATTGGGTGGGTTTGGCCTGCCGCAGTTGTTGGCGGCTCGCGAGCAAGCGGCCAAGAGCGGCAAGTCGGTCAAAGACACTTCGGTCGTTTGGCTGTGGCTCGGCGGTGGCCCGACGCACGTCGAAACGTTCGACCCAAAGATGTCGGCTCCGGTTGAATACCGCAGTGTGACCGGCGAGGCCACGACCTCGGTGCCGGGCATCTCGATCGGCGGACAGTTCGAAAAGATCGCTTCGCAGGCCGAACACTTCGCCTTCGTCCGGTCGTTCGCGCACACAAACAGCGGTCACGGTGGCGGCACGCATTTTCTGATGACCGGCTACGACAACCGCATGGTCGACAACGGCGGCCAGCCGAATCGGCCGTCGCTCGGTTCGATCACTGCTCGCGTGCGCGGAGCCAATCACAAAGAAACCGGGATGCCGACCTATGTGCGAATGGACGGCATCGGGGCTGACGGCCCGGCATTTCTGGGTACGGCCTACGCTCCGTTTGGAACGAACAACCAAGCCAAGACGAACATGTCGTTACGGACCTCGCTCGAACGAGTCGAAGATCGCCGCGCGTTGCTCGACGGTTTCGATCGCTTCCAGCGCGATGCGGATCGCACCGGCTTGATGTCCGGATTGGATGCCTTCGAGAAGCAAGCTTTCAACCTGGTGCTCGGCAACGCGACCGATGCGTTTGATCTCAAGAAAGAGGACAGCAAAGTTGTCTCACGCTACGGCAAAGGATTGGGCGAGCAACTGTTGATCGCTCGCCGACTGTGCGAGAAGGGTTGCGGCTTCGTGACGCTGAACTACGGCGGCTGGGACATGCACGGCAACATTTTGCAGAGCATGAAAGGCCGAGCACCGATGTTGGATCACGCCGTCGCGACGTTCGTGCAAGACGTGCAGGAACGCGGCTTGGGCGAAAATATCCTGCTGGTCATCAGCGGCGAATTCGGACGCACCCCCAAGATCAATCGCAACGCCGGGCGAGATCACTGGGCTCCGCTCAGCACGCTCGCACTGTCTGGCGGCGGACTGAAAATGGGACAAGTCGTCGGCGAATCCGACTCGAAGGTCACTCGTCCGCAGACCCGTCCGATCACGCCACAGGACTTGATGGCCACGGTCTTCGACGTGCTCGGCATCGAACTGCAAACACAGTTCATCAATCAAGGGGGCCGACCCGTTTTCATGGTCGAGAACGGCAAACCGATCCCAGAATTGACGACCCTGGCTTGAGCCGCAACAGACAAGCCAATCAAAACAGAACAGCCCGGCGACGACAGAGTCACCGGGCTGTTTTTGTTGGCTGACCGTGTGGGCGAATCACTCGGTCTCCGGTCTATTTTCGAAGCATCGGATTGTCGATGACTCGTCGTGCCGTTGTGGCCGAATTGGCGGCATTGAGCGGTTCGAAACGGCAATCCTTGTGTGAGTAGGCCAGCACCTCGCCAGTTTCGAGATGATAGACCCAGGCGTGTAGAGTCAGTTCGCCGCGTTGCAATTTCACGGCGACGGCGGGGTGCGTCTGGATGTTTTCGATCTGCACGAGGACATGTTCCTGCACGGCGATCTCGACCAGTGCGTCGCCGGTGGCGTGTGTGTAGTTCTCGGCAATGATCCGCCGAGTTGTCTCGGCGTGCCGCAGCCAGCGGCTCACGAGCGGCAGGGCTGCCGCCTTCTCTGGCTGAAGCAGCGCTTGAACGGCTCCACACCGCGAGTGTCCGCAGATGACAATGTCGCGCACGCTGAGAGCCGCGACCGCGTACTCAATCGTCGCGGCCTCGCCGCCATTTGAGGCTCCGTATGCCGGCACGATGTTGCCGGCGTTCCGCAACACGAACAACTCGCCCGGACCGGACTGCGTGATGAGATTCGGATCGACTCGCGAATCGGAGCAGGTCACGAACAACGCGCTCGGACTTTGTCCCGCGACGAGCTTGTCGAAGAAGTCTCGCTCTCGCTGAAAAACTTGCGATTGAAACTGATGCATGCCAGACAGCAAGTGTTCCATGACAATCCTCGACGCGATGGGGACAGGCAGCAGTGTGTCGAGTTCGCAAGCGACGGCAAGTCACTCATTGGAAAGAGGGTTGAAACTTCACGCCCAGCGGCGACACTCAGAGGCACACCTTCCCATTGCCGAGGACGATATGCCAAACGAATCGAGCTTTCAGGATCACGCCACCGAATCATCCAGTGTCGGCTCATTGGGCTTCGCGGTCATCACGCTGTCCGACACACGCACCGATGCCACCGACATGAGCGGAAAATTCATCAAGAACGCGCTCACCGAAGCCGGACACAAAGTGCCGTATTACCGCGTCCTCAAAGAAGACCGCGTGAAGATCAAGTCGACGCTACAGGATTGCCTGGCCGATCCGGAAGTCGCCATCGTCATCACCAACGGCGGAACCGGCATCGCGTCCCGCGATTCGACGATCGAGGTGCTGGCCTCGGTTCTCGACAAGCAGCTTGACGGATTCGGCGAGCTGTTCCGAATGCTGTCGTACCAAGAGATCGGCCCGGCGGCGATGATGAGCCGCGCCCTGGCCGGCATCGCGAAGAACCGAGTGCTCTTCGCGATCCCCGGCTCGACGAACGCGGTCCGGCTGGCGATGGAAAAACTCATCCTGCCGCAGGCCGGACATGTTTATTGGGAACTCAACAAGCACTTGCGCGCGAAGTAGCCCTGTCGCTCCGCGACAGGAAAGCCGAACGCTTCTCCGACTCCGTCCGCACGACCAGACCGCAATGCCTATCGGCGTTCGCTGTGCGCTCGGCATACCTCTCGCGGAGCGAGAGGGCTACTTGGGCTTCGGCCAGTTCAGGTGCCGGTGCAGGAACTCGTAGGTCTGTACGCCGTTGATTTTGTGCGGGCCGTTGAAGACCTCCATCTCGGTCTGGTCGCCGATGCCCAGTTTGTCGTAGTGGCGTTTGACCTTCGAGAACTCCCACGCGACCCATTCGTCCGGGGCGACACCGTCGTCGTGACCGCGCTCGACCATGAATGGCCGCGGAGTCATCAAGTACGACAGCTCGGCGTAGTTCGCGAAGTGCCCCATGTTCCACTCGAAGATTTCGTACTCGCCGGTGAAGACATAACTGTAGCCGTCCTCGTCGGACGTATTCTTCTTGACCCACTCGTTGTAGTCCGCCGAGCAAATCGAGAGGCAGTACCCCGGCCGCTTTTCGCCCGGCACGAGCATCGGTGGGACGCGCACCGCCGTCTTACCGCCGTAGGACAGTCCGTAAAACGCCAGCCGCGATGGATCGACGAACGGCAGCGAGGCGAGCCAATCCAACGTCCGCTGATGCTGCGGAATGATGTAGCTGAACAGCGACCGCTTGAGCGGATTCGATTTTCGTTGCAACGTGCGGAAGCGGTCCTGGCCGCGATACGGATTCTGCGGCGCGTAGGTGATGAAACCACGCTTGCAAAGCTCCGACGCAAATGCCGAATAATATTTGAAGCCGTCCACGTCCTTGCGGATCGTGTCCACCGGCACACCTTCCAAGCCGTGCTGGCAGACGACGACCGGTCGCTTTTCGCCGGGTTTCAGATTGTTCGGAATCAAAAGCACGCCGCCAGCGATCACGTCCGGGTACACGTCGAGCACCACTTCATACGCCTTGTAAGGCATGTTCGGCTCGACGTTCGTGAAGACGCGCGTGCGCGGATTGAGCGGCATCGTCGGTTCCGGCAGCTTGCCAATCATCTCGGCGTAGACGAATTGCCTCAACTCGTCGGCGGTTGCCACCCAATCCGCCACCGAGGTCCGTTTGACCTTCGACCAAAGTTGATCGCGCACCTTCGGGCTGAGCCGCAGAAGGTTCTGCGTGAAGACGGTCATCTCTTTGATTTGGCTTTGTTGCCGAACCGTCGCATCCGTGAAGACCTTCACGTCGGACAATTCTTTGCCGGCTGCGGCGAGCTGCGCGACGTTCAAGTCTTTGAGAAACTCGGTCAGCACAAGATCGGTTCCGGCTGGGCCGTCCCCTTCGCCGCTGGACCGAAAGAAGAGTTTATCGCTGGCCTTGAGCTTCTCAAAATGCGGCTTGGCTCGATCGACTTCCAATCGAACGGAGGCCAAGGTCGCGGTTTGAATCTTGCCGGGGGCAGCACCACCGCGACGTCCCTGCTTCGGAGCCGCTGGACCTTTCGATTCGGAAACCCCCGCCGCTTCAATGACCAGCGACCGCGGAGCGATCAAGCTCGCCAGTTCCGCGTCGCCGAATTCGGTGAGCAACGCCCAGACGTTGCGATAAATCGGCTCTTCCCAGACAGCCTCACGCTGTTGGAAGTAGCCGGAGACCAGCACCGCGTCGATGCGCGGATCGGACGCTCCGGAATACAACGCCAACAAACCTCCCTCGCCAATGCCGGCCACGCCGATCGGCAAGTCGCGTTTGTCCGCTTCGTTCAACCGCGTGAAGATGTCGACCGCCGCGAGCACTTTTTGCACTTCGTAGCCGATGACGTGCCGGCCCATCTCGAAGGCCATGCGATAGACGTACTCGCGGTGCGACTGATTCGTGAAGGCGACGTACGGGCTGCCGGCGAATGTGTCGTCGCGGCTGATGAGCGTCGGGATCAGCACTTGCACGCCATTCTCCGCCAGCCGCTTCGCAATCAGCGACTTCGGATCGACTCCCGCTGCGAGACCGGCAAATTGTTCGGGAGTCCAATCCGCATCCGGCAAGACGACCGCGCGAGCTTTCAATTCCTTGGTCGGCTGTAACAGCAACCCCTCAGCGGTGATTCCCGCCAAGACTTGCCACCGCACCGCATGGATTTCGAAGCCGTCGCCGGCGGCGACTTTCGAGCCATGCTCGGTGGTCACCAGAAACTCGATCGTCGAATTGGCAACACGCGGATCGACCGCACCGATGTTCGTGAGGAATCGCTGCCGGTTCGCGGAAACACTCTTTGAGTATGCCTCGGCTGACGAGTAATCCCGTTTCCACATCGCCTCGCGGCGCTTCGGTGACTCTTCCAACTCTCGCAGCGCGAACTTGTCGATGCCGTTGACCATCACGACATCCAGCGGATCGGACATCACGAGTTTTTGCGTTCCCGGAATTCGATCCGCCTCATCAGCCCATCCCATCGGCCCGAAGACGAGCGATCCCCACAGAAGTCCCGCAATCCAAAGTTTACAATCCCGCGCATGTTGCCGACTCATGGTGACCTCATCGAAGGTGGTTGAAGGGGATGACTCACTCAGCCCAAATGGCCGAGATGCGACATTGCACTCCTTCGGTCAGAGAACGGCAAGTTTCACGACGATTTGAAATTGGATTGCGATTCGAGCATGGCCAGCCTCACTCGCCCCTGCCAATGAAAAGACCTTCGGGCTTTTCAGCTCGAAGGTCTTTGATTGTGAATTCGGTCGATTCTTAGCCAACCACTATTCCTTCTTCTCAGCCGGGGCATCGCCCTCTTTCTTCTCGGCCGGAGCGTCGCCTTCCTTCTTCTCAGCCGGGGCATCGCCCTCTTTCTTCTCGGCTGCGGCGTCGCCTTCCTTCTTCTCGCCGCCTGCCGCATCACCGGCACCGGCTGGCTTATTCTTCTCCATCATTTCCGTCATCTTCGACGGGTCGGGCATCACGGGGGGAGTAGTACTGGGGCTGCTACTGCCGCCATCTCCACAACCGATCGCGAACGCAACCATGCCACATCCCAGCAACATCGCCAGCTTCTTCATAATCTTTCCCCTGTTGTTTGAAGTTCTCCGAAGGCCGACTCGCAGACGACCTGCGGTTGATTCTCTTGGTCGCTTCGGGACGGTCACAAGATACACAGCTCTCGCCAAAAATTCCCGGCTGCGGCTCATCTCTTTTTTGCTCCCCAGAATCTGACCGGACGAGGCGCAAGCAATGCGAACGCGGGAACTTGGTTTCCAACGTCCCCATTCAGAGGACAACCGGTCATTTGTCAAAAGCGGTAATTCGTAGACCTTGGGCGACATCGGCGGCTGGCAACTGGTCTAGCGAAGACCGAGAAGGCTAAGGGCCAACTCCGCCATGAGTTGCGCCGAGCCAACGGACTTGTCCTGCCGGCAAGCTCAGCGGAATCGGAAAAGTTTCACAGGACCACGTTGTTTCCACTCAACTTCGCCATTCGAACAGGCCGAAAACTCTGAGTAACCGTCAAAACCGGCAGCGTCACCATGTCTTTGCCGGACGGCCAATCCGCCCACGATCGAGTTTGAAGCACCCCGCCTCACCCAATGAGGCGACCAGTGGTGGTTCAGAACCCGAGGTGGGCCGAACAAGCCCCGACCCCCATCGGAACTGAGTGGAACGACCCATGAACATGAAGCGTGCGAGATTCTGGCGGAATCTGCTGCTGTTCTCGGCGTTGTCTGGAGCGGCTTCGCTGCCCCAGACGCATGCCCAAGAAGGCGTATCGCGAGTTGGCGACGGCTCTGCCGGGCCAGGTTCGGCCGGCGTGCCGACACCGGAGGGCTTTGCTCCGTTGTCGCCGTCACCGTACATGCCGCTTGATCCGGGCTACAACTTCCCGCGACCAATGCCGCCCGGACTGCCCCCGGCGTCGGACTCGCTGCGAAATTCGCGGCGCGATTCGTTCGGACCGAGATTCGACATCGGTCAGTTTCTCGGCGACCGGTTGGGCGTGAATGACAACGACACAAACTTCAACTTCTTGTTGCCGTACTTGATGGGCTCCGAGAACGACGTGATTTTCATTGACGGCCGTGGCGTCGCGACATCACTCGGTAAAGGCGCTGCCAGCGCCGGCATTGGCTTCCGATCTTACGATCCGACGTTCAATCGCCTGTTTGGCATTTCTGGCTGGGTGGACTACGACCAAGGTCACGCTCGCACCTACCAACAGGCGGGCATCAGCTTCGAATCGCTCGGCACCTGGATGGATCTCCGCGTCAACGGCTACATCCCATTCGGGCGTGAATCGAATCTGGTTGGCAGTTCCACCGTCGGCGATCCGTTTTTCAGCGGTTCAGGGTTGTTCGTCAATCAGCGCCAGCTCACCGAGTCGGCCTATCGTGGCTTGGATGCAGAAATCGGCGGGCCGTTGCCGCTGTTGGGACGCTACGGCGTGTCCGGTTATGTCGGGGGTTACTGGCTGGATTCCAAAGCAGATGCGGTCGCCGCTGGTCCGCGCGTGCGGCTCGAAGCAAACGTCACTGACAACATGCGAGTCAGCATGATCGCGTCGGACGATCCAGTCTTTGGGACCAACGCCTGGGTCAACTTGAATCTGACGTTGCCGGATGGCCGGCCGCGGCGGTGGTTCCGACCCACAGAGGTGCAGGATCGCCTGCTCCGCACCGTCGAACGCAGCTACCGTGTGCAGACACATACACGAGCGGATTTGGTCCCGACACCGGTGTTTGTCCCAGTTCCCGGAACTCCGAACAATCCTCAAGGCGGTTTCCCCGGACAGCCCGTCCGCGTGATCTTCGTCGACCCCGACCGGCTGACCAACGGCGACGGAACGCTGGAGAATCCGTTCAACACGTTCCAGGGTTTTGCCAACGTTGCCGCGAACACGTTGATCATTGTCGACGGCAGCCCGATCGATCGGCCGGTGACCGGGACTGTGTCGCTGTTCGCCGATCAGAAATTGCTGAGCACCTCGATCCTGGCGGCGGGCGGAGTGCAACTCGACACGAATCTGGGCGTGATCACGCTGCCAAGCATCCCCGGTTTTGGCGACGCGATTCCGGTCTCTCCAATTCTGCAGAACCCCGCTGGCGGCACGCTTGTCACGCTGGGTGGAAACAACATCGAAGTGGCGGGAATGACATTCGACGGCTCGACCAGCAACATCGCGATTCCCAACGCGACGGGTATTGCCGGATCGAACTTCTTGGACTTCAACATTCATCACAACACGTTCCGCGATTACTCGAACGCGGTCGTGATGTCGAACGCCCGAGGCGTCGGCCTGTTCCAGGCAAACACTCTGACCGGCACGCCGGGCGTTTCGGTCGACGGCTTCCGGCTGACGAATTCCGGTGTCGGAAGTTTGGACTTGTTCATCAACTCGTTTGAGCCGCCCGCCACAGGAGCAGGCTCCAGCCTGGTGGCGAGCGCGAACACATTCACCGGCAATGACAACGCCGGCATCAACATCACGGCTCGCAATCGAGCGGTCATCAACGCCCACATCGTGGACAACACGATCAGCAACAACGGCCAAGGCATCATCTTGGATGCCGCAGCCACGCGCAGCGTCATCAACGCCGCGATCGTCAACAACACGATCGACGGCAATCGCGGTGAGGATCGCAATCTCAACGGCATCCTCGATCCGGGCGAAGACCTCAATGGCGACGGCGTGTTGAATCCGGGCAACGGCGTGCTGCTGATGGCGAACGCTTCGACGCTCAATCTCGCGCAGCTTGGTGAAGACGTGAACTCCAACGGAGTTCTCGATCCGTCCGAGGACACGAACGGCAATGGTGTGTTCGATCTCAGCGAAGACACGAATGGCAACGGAGTTCTCGACGTCAGCGAAGACAAGAATGGCAACGGCATCCTGGATGCCGGCGAGGACACCAACGGCGACGGCCTGCTCGACACGATCACCGAAGACACGAATGGCAACGGCATCTTGGACGCGGGCGAGGACACCAACGGCGACGGCTTAATCACCACGAGGTTGACCGAAGATACGAACGGCAACGGGAAGCTCGACCTCAGTGAAGACAAGAACGGCAACGGCAAGCTGGATGCCAGCGAGGACACGAACGGCAACGGTCGGTTGGACGGCGGATATTTCCTGGGCAACAACACCATCACCCGCAACACCGGAGACGGCGTCGCGGTTCAGAGCCTCAACAATTCGATCGTCAATCTGTTTGTGGTCGCCAACAACTTCGGCTCTCCCACGGATCATTCGACGGGCAATCGCGGACGCGGCCTGTCGATCACTGCGGACAGCGGTACGGTCAACGCCAACATCGGGTTCCTCCCGAACGAGGACAAGAATTTCAACGGAGTGCTCGACCTCAGCGAGGACACGAATGGCAATGGAATTCTGGATGCCGGTGAAGACGTGAACGGCAACGGAAGTCTGGACCTCAGCGAAGACACGAATGGCAACGGCATTTTCGATGGCGGCGATCCGCTCGACGCCAACCACTTCGTCGCCAACCGCGCGGGGGGTCTGTTCGTCGATCTCAGCGGGACTGCGGTCGGCAATATCGTGGCGATCAACAACACGATCACGGGTGTTGGCAGCGGCGGCTTGACATTCCAAATCGCTGGCTTGAACAACGGCACGGCCACCGGCAATCCGTTCTCGTTCGTCAACAGTTCGTTGCAGGGGAACAATGTCGCCGGACTCGTGTGGAATCTCGCACCGGCGGCGTTGGAGTTCAACACCACGGGAGTGAACTCGACACTGTTTACCCCAGCCAATGCCACCGAAACCTCGACCGGCTTGACCACCGTCAACGGCACGACAAACCCAATCCAAGTGACTGATCAGGCGACCGCCTTGAATTTGCAGTTCGCCAGCTTCCAGTCGCTCAACGGAGTCTTGGACACCGGCGAAGATACGAACGCTAACGGAATCCTCGATCCGGGCGAGGATCTGCCTGGCCACTTCGACTTCACTGCCGGGACCAGTGTCGCGGGTGACACGTTGGCGTCGGTGGCCGGCAACCAATTCATCGGTTCGCAAGTCACGGCGACGTTCTCCAGCGGGCAAGTGCTGACCGGCACGATGCAGGCAGTTACCGGCAGCCTCACGGACTCGGAATTCGTGGTCAACGCGAACGGCAACAACGCTGGCACCGGGCCGGGTGTGGAAATGCGAGTTTCGCAAACGGCGGTGCTCAACAACCCGACGTTTGTCAGCAACAACATCCAGTTCAACGGCGGAGCCGGCTTCACGGCGCAAGCCACCGAGGACGGACAGATCAACAACCTACTGCTCCGAGGCAACACCATTCAGAACAATGGCACCACGGCCAACGGCGGCGGCATCAACCTGCGCACCGTCGCCGCAAGCTCGGCACAGATCAACGGCTCGATTCTCGACAACAACGTGCAGAACAACTCCGGGCCGGGGATCTTCGCAACAGCCGACTCCGGCACGATCGAGCTACTCCAGATCAACAACAACACGTTGACCGGCAACACGAACGCCGTCTCGCTGAATACGTTGAACGGCGGCGCGATCACCACGCGAGTCACTAACAACTCGATGGACGGCAGCACAGGCGACGGGTTCATCGCGAACGCCGACACCGGCACGATCACGCTGAATCAATTCACTGCGAATACGCTGACGAATTCCGGCGGCAACGGCATCCTGTTCAATGCGACCAACGGCGGCACTATTACCATTCCGCCGACTGAGGATCTCAACGGCAACCTGATTCTCGACGCGGGCGAAGACCTCAACGGAAATGGCTTCCTGGACCTGGGCATGTTCCTGAACGACGTCAGCGGCAGCGCTGGCAACGGATTGTTCATCACCGGCACGGGCGGCAACTTCAATCTGGGCAGGATCTCCGGCCTGACTTCGAATCGGGGAACGACCGGCCAGGGCGGCATCGTGATTAACGTGACCGACAGCGTGCTGACCGGCCAATTCGTGGGCAACACACTGCTCGGCAGCCCAACTGAAGACACGAATGGCAACGGCGTGTTCGACGTCAGCGAAGATGCGGACGGCGACGGCATCCTGGACACGGGTGAGGACACGAACGGCAACGGTGTGCTCGACACGACCACCGAAGACAGGAACGGCGACGGATTGTTCGATCTGGGCAACACCAATGCCGGCCCTGGCTTCAGCCTGACCGCGACCAACGGTACCTTCGACATTTCGATCGGCGGACCAAACGAAGGCGATGGCAACGTGATTCGCAACAATCGCGGAGCCGGCATCGCCATATTGGCTCAGAACACAGCCGTGGGGACGTTCCGCATCCTGAACAACGAGATCACGGGGACGACCAACGACGGAGCCACGACGCCGTTCGCCGGCGAAGGGATCTATGTCGGAACACGTTCCGTCGATTCTCTGTCTCCGGCGATCGCAACCCTCTTCGACTCGACCATTGAAGGCAACCTTATTGGCGGTTCAATCCAAGCTGCCGGAAACATCAGTCACGGCATTGGCTTCGAGATTCTGTCAGAGTCGACTCTCAGAAACCTGACGATCCGCGGCAATCGTATTGGCAACAATGGTGCTGACGGCATCAACTTCCGTCGGCGAGACAATGCGCTGATTGAAAACGTGTTGATCAGTGGTAACGGAATCAGCAGCAATGGCGACGATGGCATTGGCATCACAGCCAGCGACGGTGGACGCACGCTGCTCGGCTTCAATGTGGAACAAAACGACATCTCGCTCAACGGCAGCAACGGGCTCAATCTGCGAGTGGAAGGGGACGCCCGCCTCAACATCAACATCTTCCGCAACCTGATCGATTCCAACGGCACGGCGAACACTCTGAACGCCATGAACGGAATCATCACGACCGAGAATTTCAACGACCCGACGGATTCGCGAGAAATCGGCGGCAATTGGCTCGCGAATCGGATCACGAACAATCCTGGCTACGGCATCCAATTCAATTCGACCGCCACGAACATCTTTAATGAAACGTTGGCAGGGTCCGAAGTGAAACGCGACGTTCCTCCGGATGGCACTGCTGATCTGACACGGTTTGGCGTGATGCCCGAACTCGTGATCGGCGGGAGTTTGATCGACAGCAATGGTTTGGATGGGATTGAGTTCAACGGCCCCGG
>CAMDPK010000072.1 GCA_945904015.1 Candidatus Kuenenia stuttgartensis
GAGACCCACCATCGCTGGTTGGCATTCCGGTGGGTCTCGATGACTCGACCCACCCTACTTCCTATTTTTGCGAAGTTGTCTGCGCCGGCTGCGATGCGAGGCCGATGCCGGACAGATCGGCGACGCGGAGTTGGAACTCGTAACGCTGAGCCCAATCGTCGGTCTGTTCGTTCTGGCAGAGCTTCAGCAGGATCGTGTTGGCTCCGGCTTTGACTTCGCCACGGACGCGGTACTGATCGATGGCCATGCCGCGGTGGTACTCGTCGCGGCCGAAGAGTGGCTTGCCGTTGACCCAAATTTTCCAGGCGTTCGGCGTGCCGAGCCGGAACTCGACGGAGCGAGCGGTCGAGCTTTGAAACTCGGTGGTCAGGTACATGGCCGCGCCTTTGTACGGTGCGATTTGCTTGGCGACGTTGACGATGCCGTACTCGTGGTCGGTTGTCGTCTTGTCCCATGCGACCTCACCCTTCTGGCCTTCGTACTTCGCGGAAAAGTCGAGCTTCTTTTCCGGCGGATAGACGGTCTCGAAGCCCTTGAGCCCGACGTTGTCGAACGGACCAATGAACCGCCAGCCGGTCAGGAAGCCGAAGTGTTTCTTGAGATCGACCTCCTCCTTCATCTCTTTGAGCTGCTTGGCGAGCGTCTTCACCTGATCGTCGTCGGTCGCACCCGACAGAGCCTTCTTGAACGTCGCCTTGGCGGCGTCAGCGTCTTTGTCCTTGAGCGACTTCTCGCCGGCAACGATCAGCCGCGCGACGGCGTCGCGGCGAAACTCCGGGCTGGGGTCGAGCAGCATGTCCGGAATGATCCGATCCGGTGCGGCGGGATCGACTCGCGTCAGCAGTTCAAACGCGAGCCGGCGTCCGCGCGGGTCTTGCTCGATGTTGCGAATCAGCTTTTCGAGCGACTCGGTCGGCAGCGATTTTCCGGCTTTGAGTGCTCGGTCAGCGATGGCTTCGACCGCTCCGCGCAGGTAATTCGCGGCGAGCGGATTCGCATCGCGAAAGCCCATCAGCACGGCGGGCAAAGTGGCCACGTCTTGCTGCGACAACTCGCTGACGGCTTGATTGGCTTCGCGATTGCCTTGGCCCTCGCGGCCGACCGCTTTGATCGCTTTCACCAGCGAGTCCGTATCGGCGGCGGAACTGGAAACAAACGGAACCAACACTGTCGGGACCAACACAGTCACAATCAGAAGTCCACGGGTCATCCAACTTGGCATGGCATCCTCGTGCGGTAGAAGGCGGGAAAGCAGGGGGGAAACGTCCAGTCGCTTTGCGAGCAACTCGCGAGGCAGATCGTAGCGGATCGACGGACAGACGGAAGCCAGCGGCACGGTGAGTACGAGCTTGCCCGTGTGGTCGTCCAACCGACAGGTCGATGATACTCTGTCCTCGGTTGATCCTCGGCACGCGAAGCCAACCTGACGTGGATCGCGGCCGACACATTCAAAAATTGAGAGGAGAACTGCATCATGCGTCGAGGTCGGCACATCAACCGCAGAACGATGTTGCATCGCTCGGCCGTCGCGGCACTGACAACCACCTGGGCATTGCGTGGGTTGAGCGCCGCAGAGCGGGAGCAGAGCACGCACGGCTACGTCATTGGCGAGCCGACGGCCGAGAAGGTTGGTGCGCGAGTGCTCGCGGATGGCGGGAATGCGGTCGATGCGATTGTTGCGGCGGCGTTGGCGGCGGCGGTCGCGGCTCCGCATCAGACCGGGATTGGCGGGTACGGCGCGGCGGGGATGTTTGCGGTCGATGGCGGGAGAAGAATCGTCGCACTCGACGCGAACTCGGCCGCGCCCGCGGCGATGCGAGCCGACACGTTCAAGCCTGATGCCAGCGGACAAGTGCCGGGCCGCGTCAACGAATTCGGCTGGCTGGCGGCGGGTGTGCCAGGCATCCTTGCGGGAGTGCAATTGGTGCTGAACTGTTTTGGCACTCGCTCGTTTTGTGAACTGGTTCAGCCCGCGATCGCCATCGCGCGTGATGGTTTCCCTTGGCCGGCGAGCGTTGCGGGGACGATCCGTAGTGCCGCGAAACAATTCGAGAACGATCCCGGTTCTCGCAAACTGTTCTTCCGCGACGGACAACCGCTCGCGGCGAGTGAGAAATTTCAGAATCCTCAACTGGCGGAAATGCTCGACACGCTGGCGAAGGCGAACTCGGTCGAGGCGTTCTATCGCGGTGATGTCGCGCAGTGCATCGCGGTTGAGTTCCAGAAGCATGATGGTCTCGTCACGGCCTGTGATCTGGCGGCGTATCGGGCACGTCTGGTTGAACCGCTCAGCTTGCAGTGGGGCGAGCACTCGATTCAGACCGCACCGCTGGCGGCGGGCGGGCTGACGGTGTTGCAGGCGTTCGCGACGTTGCAAGCGCTGGGCTGGGACAAGCTGCCGGCTGGTCTGCCCCGCACTCAATCACGCATCGAAGCCTTGCGGCTGGCGTGGCGAGATCGGCTGACACTGTTGGGCGATCCCAATGGCGCGAACGTGCCGCAGACGAAATTGCTCTCCGCAGAATACGCTCGTGAGTCCGCCGCCCGAATCAAGACGGCGGTCAGCGAGGGCAGGCGACTCAGCCACACGGTCACGCGACGGGAGCACGGCGGAACGATCCATCTCAGCGCGACGGACAAGCACGGCAACTTGGCTGCACTGACGCTGACACACGGGAACAGCTTCGGCGCGCGAGTGACCGTGGATGGTCTGGGCCTCACGCTGGGTCACGGGATGTCACGTTTCGATCCGCATCCCGATCACCCGAATGCTCCTGGCCCCAACAAGCGGCCGTTACACAACATGGTTCCCACAATCGTCACGCGAGGAGGCCAGGCGGTCCTGGCGGCGGGTGGTCGCGGCGGCCGCAAGATTCCGAACGCGATGTTCGAGTTGCTCACGGAATTTGTGTTGCATGGCCAGTCGCTGGATGCCGCAATCGCCGCGCCTCGCTGTCACACGGAGGGAGACGACACACTGGAGTTTGAGAAGTCTTGGCCAGCGAGCGAATCGTCGGAACTGGCTAAGCTCGGCTACAGCGTCAAAACGGGAGGCAGTGCCACGCTCAGTGCAGTCGCATGTGAAGCGGGAATCTTGCGGCAGGCGATGCGCTGACCTCGACGTCCTCGGCGATGGTTGATTCTGACAGAGAGGTTGCCATGCGAATTCTTTCCCTTCGTCCGCTGCGGTTGGTGTTGCTGCTCGGTTCCTTCGCGGCGATTGCACGCGGAGATGAACCGGCGCGGTTCGTACGGACTCAGGTGGGAGAGCTGCCGATCATCCTGTCGGCTCCGCATGGCGGGAAGTTGGATGTGCCCAATGTTGACGTCCGCAAGGGCGAGGGCTTGGCGACCGGCGGGAACGGGTTCGTGATCAATCGTGACACGGGCACGGAAGAGTTGGCTCAACAGGTGGCGGCGGCGATCGAGAAGCGATTTGGCAAGAAGCCGTACTTCGTGATCGCTCGCTCGCATCGCAAGTATCTCGATCCGAATCGTCCGCCGGAGATCGCTTACGAGGACGCCGACGCGAAGCCGATGTACGACGCATATCACTCGGCATTGAGCGATTCGTGCCGCGAGGTGCAGCAAAAGTTTCACAAGGGCTTGCTGCTCGACATCCACGGGCAGGGTGAGGCCAAGGACACAGTGTTTCGCGGCACGCAAAACGGCAAGACCGTGACGCTGCTCCGCGAGCGATTCGGCGAAGCGGCTCATGTCGGGGAGACAAGCCTGTTCGGCCGTTTGAAGACACACGGTTGGAAAGTTCATCCCGATCCGTTTGATGGCAGTGAGCAATCCGGATTTCGTGGCGGCTACATCGTGCAGACGTACGGCAGTCATCAGGGCTTCGGCATCGACGCGATCCAATTGGAATTCGGAGCGGACTATCGAGCGAAAGATTCCCGCGACAAAACCGCGACGACGCTGACCAACGCCGTCGCCGAGTATGCCGCCAGTTTTCTCGACATCCCATTGGCAGCTCAGTTGAAGCCGTCTGCGGCAATCGAAGTCGCCGTCTACAAGGGGGCCGGCACGAGTGACAGTCGCGAGAAGCTCATCAAAGTCCTGGCGAAGCAGCCGAGCCTCAAAGTCCGTGACGTGACCGTGGACGACATCCGAGCCGGCAAGCTCAAGCAGTGCCAAGTTTTGATTCAACCGGGCGGCGGCGGCGGAGTCCAAGGCCGTGCGTTGGGCGAAGAGGGCCGTCAGCAGATTCGCGAGTTCGTGAAGTCGGGCGGCGGATACGTCGGTGTATGTGCCGGAGCATACCTTGCGACGTGCGACTACGACTGGTCGCTCAATATCCTCGATGCGAAGGTCGTAGACCGCAAACATTGGAACCGCGGCTTCGGCACCGTCGAGATCAATCTCTCGCCGCGCGGCCAAGAGTTCTTCGGCGTCGATCATGAACGGCTTTCGATCTACTACCACCAAGGCCCGCTGCTCGCGCCGGCCGACAATCCCGATGTGCCTGACTTTGACATCCTCGCCAAGTTTGAAACCGAGATCGCCAAGAACGGTGCCTCAACGGGCGTGATGCGCGGCTGCACGGCGATTGCCTCCGGCGTCTTTCACAAAGGCCGAGTGCTCTGCATCAGCCCGCACCCGGAACTCACCGACGGCCAGGAGCAGCTCTTGGTGCGTGCCATCCAATGGGCCGCCGCACGCTGACGAGCACAATCTGCTCGCGATCATGCCGCAGCTCAGCCGATGATGACACGCGGTTGGCGAGCCGGATCAGGCTCGGCTTTGGTGATGAGTTCGCGGACCATCCACGGGATGTTGCCTTCGCCGAACAGCACGAAGCCCAGGTTCATGGCCAGTGGATTTTCGTCGGACCAGCCGAAGTGCAATTCCGGCGGTGTGCCGGATTTCGAGAGTTCCAACGCGATCGATGCCAATGTGTGGGCGATCGAGGCGCATTTCGTCACGCGGATGATGAAACGGCCTTCTTCGTCAGTCACTTCGATGATCGGCGAATGGTAGAACTCGCTGACATCGCCGAGCGTCGCCTCGACGAACACGATCGGCATGTTCGGGTCGAGATGATGCTCACGTCGGATTTGCTCCTCTTTTTGAGCGAGCGTCCGATCGGCCCCGGATCGGTGAGGAACCAGAACCGGGAATTCCAAGTGCCGCAGTGCGTCCCACAGGAAGTGGGACTCGTTGTTGACGAAGCGAAAGCTGAGCAATCGCAGTTCCGTGCTTCTGAGCCAACGAGAAATGAGCGACGACACAAACACCGTTCCGATGAAGCAACTGGCGATCACCATTCCTTCGGGCTTTTCGATCAGGATCATCATGGTCACGTAGACGAACACCACCGTGATGCCGACATACGGCCATGCGATTCGGCGGATGGTCGAGCCGGCGCGCTTGCGGTATTGGTCGATGACCGTCGCCACGCAGGCGCTGGTGATCAGCACCATCACTCCCGTCGCGTACGCGCCCCCTTGAGCTTGCACGTCGGCTTGAAAGATCGCCGTCACCAGAATGTTGATGAACGTGAACAGCACGACCAGCGCCCGAATCTTCTTGGCCCATTCCGGAGCCATCCCATAGCGCGGCAAATAGCGTGGCACGAGATTCAGCAAGCCGGACATCGCGCTCGCGCCCGCGAACCACAGAATCAGCACGGTGCTGATGTCGTAGATCGTGCCGAACGTGTCGCCGAACCACGGACAGAGTTGAAGTTCGCACTCGCCATGTGCGAGATACGCCAGTGCGCGGTTCGCGGCTGCTCCACCGGTTTGCAACTCTTCCGCTGGGATCAGCGTTGAGACGACCATCGACGAGCCGAGCAAATACACCGACATAATTCCCGCCGCCGAGATCAGCAGCTTGCGAGCGTTGCGAATGCGGCCCGCTGGCCGATCGAACGTGTCAGACGCATCGCCCCGAATCAACGGCATGACCGCGACGCCGGTCTCGAAACCGCTCAGGCCCAGCGCGAGCTTCGGAAAAAACAACACGCAAACCAACGCGACGGCTCCCAACCCCGTCCCTTCAACCGGTGGATTTTTCAGCATCCAATCGCCGGCTTGCACCTTCTGCCACCAATCGGTGATCGCGGCGGGATGCTCGGCGAGGTACGACAGTCCGCTGCCGATGACCACGACGTTGAGCGTCAGGTACACCGCCACCAGCGCGACCGCCAGACCGATGACTTCGCTGAATCCTTTCAGAAACACTCCTCCCAACATCACGAGTAAAAACATCGTCAGCAGCGTCTGGCTTTGCAGCCATTCGGGCATCGAGTGCCAATGTGGATTGTGAATGAGGTGCTCGGCGGCGTCGGCGGCTGAAAGCGTTTTGGTGATGACATAATCTGTCGCGGCGAAACCGAGCAGTACCAGCACCACAAACTTTCCCGTCCAGCCACGCATCAGTTTTTCAAGCATCGAAATCGAGCCTTGGCCCTGAAACGACTGCCCGGCGACGTAGCAGTAAACTGGCAACGCTCCGAACAGGGTGACGAGCACAAGCAACACGGTCGCCAGCGGCGCGAGCCGGCCGGCCGCCTCGAACGCCATCGACGGCTGATAGCCCAGCGTGCTGAAGTAATCGACGCCGGTCAGACACAGCACCCACACCCAAAAACTCTGGTGCCCGTGATGGCCCTCTGATTCGTGGCCAGCGGCGATCACCGGCGGTGCTCCCGAACCAGGGCCATGAGCAGACGAAGTCGTCGGATCAACGGCCTGTGAAATTGCGGTTATCTGGGGTGAAGCACTGCCTGCTGCGGTCGGGATTGCCTGCGGAGCCGGTGGGCACGATTCGTTCGTGCCACTTGGAATTTCGGACATGGTTTTCCAACACGACCAGTTGAGTCTGTTCAAGCAACTCACGATGCGAAGGACTCAACCGAACTCCGCGTGAGGTGGGCAAACGCTAGCGGCCTGCCGTGTCGGGCTGCAATGGTCGCGTGCTTCTGCGACGCAACTGGTTGACTGCCTCGACACTAGCACGACGCGCCAGCGAGTGGTTTCTCACGAACAATCACTCGCTGGCGCGTCGTGCTGGTACGTTAGGCACTCCTCCCAAGATCAACATCGGCCTCTGCGCGGGATTCAATTTGGTCGATTGCGTTCCCGGTCCAGCAACAACCGCTTGCGCCACAGGCCGCCGCCGTACCCGGTCAGATCTCCGTTCTTGCCGATGACGCGATGACATGGAATCAGGATGTTGACTCGGTTCTGACCGTTGGCATTCGCGACAGCTCGGACGGCGGTCGGCTGGCCGATGCGTGCCGCGAGTTCTTCGTAGCTGATCGTCGTGCCATGCGGGATGCGACGTAGCTCGTTCCAAACTCTTTCTTGAAACGGCGTCCCGCGCGGCGTGACTGGAACCGTGAACTCCGTCAGCCGACCGTCGAAATACGCGGCCAGTTCGTCGCTCAAGAGTTTGAGCCACTTGTGCTGCCCCGGTACGATCGAAGCCGCGAATTGGCGGCGCATCGTCGCGAGATTTCGTTCGAGCATTCGCCGATCGGTGTATTCCAGCAAGCAGATTCCGTCGTCGGTTGCCGCCGCCAACAAGCGGCCGAGCGGACTGTCGAGCATTGCTGTGACCACGCATTTCGTCTGCTCGCTGCGTCCCGGCGGTTGACCAAACGTCTGGCCGAATGCCTCGCGAAAACCGCTGTGCGAGGCGTAGCCATGCTCCAGTGCGACGTCATCCAGGTCGGCTCCTTCCCGAATGCGCGTGAAGGCTTCGGCCAGTCGCCGGCTGCGACACCACGCGGAGAATGTCATCCCGTATCGCCGTTGAAACCACCGTCGCACACGCTCAGGGCTGAGTCCCCAGCCACGCAAATCGCTCGCCTGAATTCGCTCGTGCGGAGTTTGTTCGACACGAGCCATCAGTTGCTCGACCCACGCCGGTTGCCCGCCCTCCAGTTCGAGTGGCCGACAAAGCTTGCAGGCTCGATATCCCGCGAACAGAGCCTCGCGAATCGTCCCGAAAAACTCGACATTTTCTGGCCGAGGCCGTCGCGGTGGCCGGCATGACGGCAAACAAAAGATACCGGTCGTCCGCACGGCCACGACAAACACGCCGTCGTAGCTGCCGTCTCCAGCGAGCATCGCCTGCTCCATTTCGGGTCGGGACGGTAGCGTGCGCAAATCTCGCGAGGCATCAGCAGCAATCAGTAATCCTATCTCAGACATCGCATTCCTCCGCGATCAAAAGTTTGGCGAGCGGGGGATGTGAATCCCCCGAGTCAGCCGCGAGAAGTCTCGGGGGACTGACGTCCCCCGCTCGCCATTCTGTACCACCACCGCCGGCTTTATTTGCGGCGGCATTCTTCCGAGTGTCCGTCCAGACCACCACCGAAAACGAGACAACTTATTCGGCGGTCCAAACGGTTGTCTGGACAACTATCGTTTGGCGGGCTAAGTTACGATCCATGCCCATGATTCGAGCCAAGCTGACTCGCCACGCGACGCGGTTCGATTCGCTCGAACAGGAAGTCTTTCTGAATCTGTGGCGGACGTACGACCGGCTGCGGATTCAAGAGGACGAACTGTTCGGACGGTTTGTGCTGACTCCGCAGCAGTACAACGTGCTGCGCTTGTTGAAGGCCGCGCACCCGGAAGCCTTGCCGACGCTGACGTTGGCCGAGCGACTGGTTTCGCGAGCGCCCGACATCACGCGGATGTTGGACAAGCTGGAAGAGCGCGGGCTAGTGATCCGCGAGCGGCTGACAGACAACCGCCGAGTGGTCCGCATCGGAATCACCAAGTCGGGCGTGGCACTGTTGGAGGAGATCGCGTTGCCGTTGCAGGAGTGTCACGCGCGGCAGCTTGGGCACATGTCGGCGGCGGATTTGAAACAACTGTGTGCATTGATGCGCGTCGCTCGTGATCCGCACGAGGAAGAAGAAAGTAGCTGGCTGTAAATTTGGAGGATGGGCACTCTTGCCCGTCTCTTTCCGGTTGGGCAGGAGTGCCCAACTTCCGAAAGGAAAACATCATGTCCGTGATTGAAACCGACGTCGTGGTGATCGGCGGTGGTCCGGCCGGTTCGACGGCGTCGACGCTAATTGCTCAGAAGGGCTATCGCGTCCAACTCTTTGAGCGTGAGAAGTTTCCGCGGTTTCACATCGGCGAGTCGCTGATTCCGGAAACCTATTGGGTGCTCGAACGGCTCAACATGCTGCCGAAGATGCGAGCCAGCCGGTTCGTCCACAAGCACAGCGTGCAGTTCGTGAACGCGGCGGGGAAGCTGTCGGCTCCGTTCTATTTCTGGGACAACAAGCCGCACGAGTGCTCGCAGACGTGGCAGGTCGTTCGCAGTGAATTTGATTTGATGATGCTCAACAACGCTCGTGAGCACGGCGTCGAGGCACACGAAGGAGCGCGAGTGCTTGACGTGATCTTCGAGGGAGATCGCGCGGTCGGTGTGAAGATTCAAGAGGCCGACGGGACGCAGCGCGAGGTTCGGGCGAAAGTTGTCGTCGATGCCAGCGGACAGAGCGGGCTGTTGCAGAACAAGTTCAAGCTGCGAGTCTGGGATCCAGTGCTCAACAAGGGAGCGATCTGGACGTACTGGGAAGACGCCTATCGCGATGTCGGCCGCGACGAAGGGGCGACGATTGTCATTCAGACGCCGAACAAGCAGGGCTGGTTCTGGAATATCCCGCTGCACGACAACCGGCTCAGTTTGGGAGTCGTCGGGCCGTTCGACTACCTCTTCAAAGGACGCGGCTCTCACGAGGAAACCTACCTCGAAGAAGTCGAGAAATGTCCCGAAGTGCAGAAGCGGATCGCGAATGCTCGGCGAGTCACCGGGTATTTCGCGACGAAGGACTATTCGTATCGCGCGACGCAGGCCGCCGGTGACGGGTGGGTGACGATCGGCGATGCGTTTGGATTTCTCGATCCGTTGTATTCGTCGGGAGTGCTGTTGGCTCTGAAGTCGGGCGAGATGGCAGCGGATGCGATTGTCGAAGGATTGCAAACCGGCGACTTGTCAGAGGCACAACTCGGCAAATGGTCGACAGTGCTCAATCAAGGGATCGATCGGATGCGGCGGCTGGTCTGCGAGTACTACGACGGATTCAGCTTCGGCAACTTCGTGAAGAATTATCCGCACCTCAAAGGGAAGGTGACCGACCTGCTGATCGGCGATTTGTTCACGGACAAAGTCGATGTCGTGTGGGAACCGATGGAGTCTCTGTACCAGGAAGGGAAGCACAGTCCGACCGCTTGGGACTCGGGCACACCGTCCGAGATTGCGGACACCAAGCTCAACGAACTGTTCCTTCCGGACGGAGCGAGGCCGTAGTCGTGGCGAAGGGCAAGCGATGAGTGACGGCAGGTCGGCTTCCGACTCAGTTTCAGTGCCGCGGCCAATGCGGATGGCGATTGGCTATTTGCTGATGCTGTTGGCTGCCGTTGGTCTGTTTTTGCTGATCCGATGGTTTGGCGAACAGACAGGCGATGAGGCGTCTGAATTGCCGACGGAAGCAACGCCGCCATCGCCGACGTTGGGAACTCTGCCGCATGTGCTCGGCGCGCTCGTGGCCATCATCATCGTGGGCCGAATGCTGGGAGCGGTGTTTCAAAAACTTGGACAACCGCGCGTGATCGGCGAGGTCGTGGCGGGGATTCTACTGGGGCCGTCGTTGCTCGGCCGAGTCTCGCCGGGCGCGATGGCGTGGCTGCTGCCGGAATCGATTCTGCCATCTCTTGGAATGATCGCGCAGTTGGGCGTGATCTTGTTCATGTTTTTGGTGGGGCTGGAACTGAACGCGGAATTCCTGCGCGATCGTGTTCACAAAACGGTCGTGATTTCGCACGCCGGGATTGTGACTCCGTTTCTGTTGGGAGCTGGATTGGCGTTGTGGTTGTTCCCCAGCCTGGCACCAGCGGGAGTGTCGTTCACGAGCTTCGCGTTGTTCCTGGGAGTCGCGCTGTCGGTCACGGCGTTTCCCGTGCTGG
This sequence comes from Candidatus Kuenenia stuttgartensis, assembly GCA_945904015.1. Taxonomy (GTDB): domain Bacteria; phylum Planctomycetota; class Planctomycetia; order Planctomycetales; family Planctomycetaceae; genus SXKJ01. The sequence continues at coordinate 10,947 of CAMDPK010000072.1, forward strand.
CTCGGATTCTGACGGATCGTCGCATGGAGCGCACCGACTTGGGCGTGCTGGCATTGAGCTGCGCTGCGGCCGGCGACGCCACCGCGTGGTGCTTGCTGGCGTTCGTGGTGGGTGTCGTTCAGTCGGCGGTTGCCGGAGCGATCACGACGTCGTTGCTGACGGTGCTGTTTATCGGCGCGATGTTCGGCGTCGTACGACCGCTACTGCGAGGCTGGCTGAACGTGTCGGATCCGTCCGAGATCAACGGCTCGCTGGTGACTTGGGTGTTGGTGGCGTTGCTGTTGTCCGCACTGACGGCGGAAGCGATCGGCATTCACGCCCTCTTCGGAGCGTTTCTGCTGGGAGCGGTGATCCCGCACGACAGCGCGGTGGCTCGAGCATTTCACGACAAGCTGCACGACATGGTGGTCATTCTGCTGCTGCCGGCGTTCTTCGCGCACACGGGAATGCGCACGCAAATCAGTCTCGTCAGCGGTTGGTCTGAATGGTCGATGTGTGCGGCGATCATCGCGGTGGCGACTCTCGGAAAGCTCGGTGGCACAATGCTCTCGGCTCGACTGACCGGTATTGATTGGCGGACGTCGGCGTCGCTCGGCGTGTTGATGAACACGCGCGGGCTGATGGAGATCATCGTGCTGAATATCGGACTCGACCTGGGAGTCATCTCGCCCAAGTTGTTCGCGATGATGGTCCTGATGGCCCTGGTCACGACGATTGCGACATCGCCGATCTTGCGATGGCTGGAGGATGGGCACTCTGGCCCGTCCCTCCACGCTTGAATGCGGACGGGCAAGAGTGCCCATCCTCGAACTCACTTCGCGACCAGCCGATCGAGCGCCGGTAAAGGGAATTCGGTCGACGGCGTGTGTTGCTCGCGCATCAGTGTTTCCATTTGAGCGATGATGTCGGGATGCTCGGCGGCGACGTCCTTCGATTCACCGATGTCGTCCTTCAAGTTGTAGAGTTCGATCTTCAGAGACGGCGGCTTGTCTTTGTCCTTGCCGGTTGGCTTGAGGTTCTGACGGACTCCCTTCCAGTCGCCGATGCGGACGATCTGCTGACCGCCGTAGGAGGGGAACTCGCGGTAGAGGAATGGCCGGTCCGGTTGCGATTCACCGCGCAGCGTCGGCCAGAGGCTAATGCCGTCGATGTCTTTCGGGACTGAGTCCTTCGCTCCGGCGACTTCGAGCAGCGTCGGCAGCCAGTCTTCGAAGCCGCTGACTCGATCGCGCGTTGTGCCGGCGGGAATTTTCCCCTTCCAGCGGGCGATCGTCGGGACGCGGAAGCCCCCTTCGTACAGCGAACCTTTCTGGCCGCGCAGCGGGCCGGCGGAATTGAAGAACCGTCCGTCCGTCCCAGCGTAGCCTTGATACGCATGATCCAGCGGGCCGTTGTCCGATGAGAAAACGAACAACGTGTTCTCTTCCAATCCGAGTTCTCGCACCAGCGCGACAATCCGTCCGATGTCGCGATCCAGCCGAGTGATCATCGCAGCGAATGCGGCTCGCGGAGTGCGGTGCGGCAGGTAGCCCTTGTTGCCGAGGTACGGGGTCTCCTCGAATTGGCCGAGGTACTCGTTCAGTGAATCCTCCGGAACTTGGATGGCGACGTGCGGGATTGTGCTCGGCACATACAGGAAGAACGGCCGCTCGCGGTTGTCTCGCACAAATTTTAACGCCTGCTCCATGATCCGGTCTTGGGCGAACTCTTTGCCGGTGAACTGCGTGTAGCTGGCGGGATCGCGCGGGTCGAGGTTTTTCGCCAGCGGTTGATGAGCCGAGAACTCTGGGTTGTTCAACCGCACTTGCTTGTCGTCGTCCCACAAGTGAGTCGGATAGTGGTTGTGAGCGACTCCCTGGCAGTTGAAGCCGAAGAAGCGATTCATGCCTTGCTTGAGCGGCTCGCCTGCGGACCCCGGCCCGCCGAGTCCCCATTTGCCGAAGCCTCCGCAAACGTAACCGGCCTTTCCGAGCAGCTTCGGCAACGTGACGGTCTCGGCGGGAATTGGATACTGCCCTTCGGGCGGCGTGCTGCGGTTGTCACGGATGAAGGCGTGGCCCGGATGCTTGCCGGTCATCAACACGCATCGCGACGGAGCACAGACCGCGTTGCCGGAATAATGCTGCGTCAGTCGCATCCCCTCGGCGGCGAGCTTGTCGAGATTCGGAGTCTTGATTTTCGTCTGTCCGAAACTGCCGATCTCGCCGTAGCCGAGGTCGTCCGCCAAGATGAAAACGATATTGGGACGTGCCGGCTCCGCACCAACGACCACGGTCAGACAGGACCAACTCAACACAAGGACGGCAATGAATCGAAGGGACATGATGTCTGGCTCCACGAGATTGGGGGCGGCTGTGACGATGCGAGGCGGGTTGGCAAGACTGACTGGGGCGGGATTGGTCATTGGTCATTGGTCATTGGACAGGGGACCAAATCGGGTCATTCATTCCGAATCCGCAGCCGGCGAAAGTGGACCTCGAAATCTTCCGACTGAAGTCCGATCATCCCGCTCATCACATCGCTCGGCTGGCTCTCGCAGACCTTCGTCTCGTTCAAGAGGGCGGTGACGGCTCCGGCCTTCGAGAGGATCTCGAGCGCATTCCATTCGCCGACCGGCTTCCGTGCCGATTCGCGAGCCGCTCCGTCGTCGACGATCACGACTTTGGCCGCGCCGCCGTTTTCTTTGATCGTCGCCAAATCCGCGAATCGGCCTTGGACCTCCAGCGACTTCGGCCATTGTTTGTGCGGTTCCGTGATGTGCAGCATCACGCCGGTGTTCGGATTGAATGACTTCGCGGGTGAATCATCGGCGGCCGGAGCGAAGCGCAATTCGAGTCGCAGCGTGAAGTCGGCGAATTTCTCCTTCGAGAACAAATAGCCCTTCGGCTTGCCGAAGCAGATGATCGCATCGTGCATTGCGAGCCACGTTGTCTGCGGCGGTTGAGGCGGCTTCGCAAAGAACGGCTCAAAGTCGCTGAGCGTCAAAACGCGGAAACCTTCTTCGACGGTGAACTCGCCGTCCGTCAGTGTCGCGGAGTTCCACGGCACGAGTGCTGCGGACGCCGGCCTGCTGGGCGTGGACTCTTGTGGAGACTTCGCGGACTCAGAGGCGGATTTCGCTGCCGGTGCGGATGGCTCGGATGAGCATCCCAGCAGCATCGCGATGACCGTCCACAGAAAGGCTGGGCATCGACGAATCTCGATCAACGTCGTAGTCATGGAATCACTCCCGGCCACTCGGCTGGTGGCGGTTCGATTTCTTGCGGGGCTTTTTGGTCGGCGACTTCTTGGCTTGGCGAGCGACGGCCACGGAACGCAGAGCCCAGACTCGCAACTCTTCGGCGTCGTCCAACAGGTCGGCGGGTACCTCGAAGTACGACATCGCCGTCGGCCGATCTGGAAACGGTTTGAACGGGCCCATTCCGCGAGCTTCGTAGTCGGATCGGTTCGTGTCATCGACTTTGAACCAGAGCCGGTCGAACGCGACGATCCCAAAAAACAGCTCGCCGGAATACAGCCCGACGCCGCCAAACATCCGCCGAGCTCGCAGTCCGGGGACCACACGTTGCAATCGCTCAACTGCCTCGTCGGCAAAATCAGAGTTCATCGCCATGCGGACATTGTTGGAAGCCTCTTGCGAAGGTGACAAGTCACTCGCTTGCGATACGATGCTCGGCCAAGTCTGTTCTCCCCCACCGTGTTTGTCCCGGTGGCTTGCGGACTTTTGTACGACTTCGATGAGGACTTCACGATGACCGCGAGATTCTGGACCGCCTGTTTGCTGCTGCTCGCTCCGCTGGGCTGCGGTGATTCTCAACCTCCGTCACTACCGGGGTACGTTGAACGTCCGAGCGGTCGCGTTCCGATGGGGATGGAAGTCGGCGGTGAGGCTGCGACACCCGTCGACACCATCAAATTCACTTTCGCCGTCATCCCCAAAGGGACGACGCACGAGTTTTGGAAGTCGGTCCATGCCGGAGCCGAAAACGCCGCGAAGGAACTTGGCGATGTGAAGATCCTGTGGAAAGGACCGCTGTTGGAGAACGATCGCGACGGGCAGATCAGTGTGGTGCAGGACTTCGTGACCAAGAAGGTCGATGGCATCATCCTTGCGCCACTCGACAAGCAAGCTCTCGTCGATGCGGTCAAGGACGCTCAGGCGGCGAATATCCCGGTGCTGATCTTTGACAGTGCGTTGCAGGACGAGAGTCTGATCGTCAGCTACGTCGCGACAGACAACTTCAAAGGTGGACAGCTTGCCGCGAAGCGTCTCTCGGAATCGCTTGACGGCAAAGGCAATGTCATCGTGCTGCGGTACAACGCCGGCAGCGAAAGCACCGAGCAACGCGAAGAGGGTTTCCTCGACGAACTTAAAGCCCGGCACCCGCAAATCAAAGTGATCTCTTCCAACGAGTACGCTGGAACGACTCCGGAGTCATCGCTCGACAAAGCGACGCAGGTGCTGACGAAGCACAAGGACGAAGTCACTGGCATCTTCGCCGTCTGTGAGCCGAACGCTGCCGGTGTGCTCAAAGCTCTCGAAGAAACTGGCCTCGTCGGCAAGGTGAAGTTCGTCGCCTTTGACCCGAACAAGGAATTGATCCAAGGCATGGCCGATCGCAATGTCAACGGCATCGTCCTGCAAGACCCGGTGACGATGGGCTACGAATCGGTCAAACGCATGGCCGCTCACCTTCGCGGTGAGAAAGTCGAGAAGCGGATCGGCACCGGCGAGTACGTCGCCACGCCCGACAATATGACGACTCCAGAAATGGATAAGCTGCTCAAGCCGCAGCAGTTTGAATGAAGAGTGCTGCGATCCCCTCTCCCTTTGGGAGAGGGCTAGGGTGAGGGATCCATCCTGCGTTTGACGTGATTTGTCAATTGTAAGGTCTCTCACACCTCGAACCCTCACCCGGCCTTCGGCCACCCTCTCCCCAGGGGAGAGGGGAAGGAATTATGTCCTCTCCCGTTCTCACCATGTCCGGCATCTCGAAGTCGTTCGGCGCGACACAAGCGCTGCGCGATGTCTCGCTCGACGTGCCGGTCGGGCGTGTGCTGGCTTTGATCGGTGAGAACGGTGCCGGCAAGAGCACACTGATGAAAGTGCTCAGCGGGGCACACGTACCCGACGCCGGGACGATGACGCTGAACGAGAGGCCGTTCACTCCGAGCGGTCCGCACGATGCGCGATTGGCCGGCGTCGGCATGATCTATCAAGAGCTGAATCTCGCGCCGGACTTGAGCGTCGAAGACAACATCATGCTCGGTCAGGAACACAGTCGGTTCGGGATGCTCAACAGACGTGCTCAGCAAGCGAAAGTGCGCGAAGTGCTGGAGTTGCTCGGTCATCCCGATTTGCCGCCGAGCACACCGGTTCGCGAACTGCCGATCGCTCAGCAGCAACTCGTCGAGATCGCGCGGGCACTGGCCTCGGACTGCAAGGTGATCGTCTTCGACGAGCCGACCAGTTCGCTGACACGCTCAGACGTCGAACACTTATTCGCCGTCATCCGCCGACTGAAATCAGCGGGACTCGGCATCGTCTACATCAGTCATTTCTTGGAAGAGATTCGGCAAGTCAGCGACTGTTACGCCGTGCTCCGCGATGGCCAATCGGTCGGCAGCGGCGAGTTGTCGGACACGACCGACACGGACATCGTCAGCCTGATGGTTGGCCGCGACGTTTCGGAACTGTTTCCGTCAGTCCCGCACACGCCGGGCGAAGTCATGCTGCAAGTGCGTTGCTTGTCGGGCGAGTCGTCCCCAGTCGATGTCTCGTTCGAACTGCGGCGCGGCGAAATCCTCGGCATCGCCGGCTTGATCGGGGCAGGGCGGACGGAGTTGCTGCGTTGTTTGTTTGGTTTGGACGAAGTCGCGAGTGGCGACGCCATTCGTAGTCCGGACGCCTACGTCCGGACTCTCGGACGTAGGCGTCCGAGCTACGGCTGCTCGCCGCGACGCCGCATCGCCGAAGGCTTCGGTCTCGTCTCCGAAGACCGCAAGACCGAGGGGCTCGCGCAGTCGCGGTCCATCGCCGACAACATGACCTACAGCCGCTTGAAGCCGTACTCGCGTTTCGGCTGGCTGAACCTGAACCGTCGCCGTACCGCCGTCGCCGATTGGATGCGGCGACTGCACGTCAAAGCGGCGTCGCCGGAGCAATCGGTCGGCGAGCTCTCCGGCGGCAACCAACAAAAGGTCGCGATCGCGCGCGTGCTGCATCAAGAGGCGGACATCTTGCTGCTCGACGAACCGACGCGCGGCATCGACGTCGGCACGAAGGCGGAAATCTACCGCCTGATGGGAGAGCAAGCCGCCGCCGGCAAGGCGATCATCTTCGTCAGCTCGTACCTGACCGAGCTGCTGGCCGTGTGCGACCGCGTGGCGGTGATGTCGCGTGGGAGGATGAAAGAAGTCCGAGCCGCAAAAGACTGGACCGAAGAAGCCGTGATGGCCGTGGCGGTCTCGGTCTGAGAACGACCGTGATCGCAGTCCGATTCCCTCAATCCATTGATTCGACATGAGCGAAAAACCTTTGACCTCCGATTCGCAGCGCGGGCCGTTGTTCGCAGACCCGCGATTCTGGAAACGTGCGCTGTCGATGTTGCGGCCGTTCCTGGCGTTGGCCGCTGTCGTGTTGCTCTTTGCGGTGGCGGACCAGCGGTTCAGCGAGAAGCCGGCGTTTTTCACAGCGGACAACTTCACCAACGTCGTCTCTCAAACGGCCATCGTGGCCGTGGCGGCGCTGGGGATGACGGTCATCATTATCGCGGGTGGCATCGATCTGTCCGCAGGGACGGCCATCGCACTCGCGGCCACCGTCTTGGCGTGGTGTTTGAAGGAGGATGTCGCGACGAAGTTGGTCGCAGGCGATTCGGTGGCGAGCGCCACGGCGAGACTCAAATCGGCCAACGACGAGCTTGGCCGCGTCAACAAAGAACTGAAAGCTCTAGGAGAGAAGTCCCCCGGTAATTCGGTGATCGCCGAAAAACTGTTGGACCTGGGCAATGCCACTCACGAAGTCGAACGACGCGAGCAAAGGCTGGCGTCGGTGAAGATGGTCTCGCAATCCTGGTCGAAGTGGACGCCGACGCTGGCCGTCCTGGCGGCGCTCGGTTGCGGGTGCTTGTGCGGCTTCGTGAATGGAGCCTTGATCAGCGTGTTGCGGGTCGTGCCATTCATCGTGACGCTCGGAACGATGCAGCTTTTCCTCGGCCTGGCCAAGCAAATCGCCAGCAATTCCACCGTGCGGCCTGATCGAGCGAGTCAGGTGCCCGATTGGTTTTCCAGCCTCTTGAGTATTCGCCCCGAGACGCTCTGGCTGAAACTTCCCGCCGGCGTGTGGCTGACGCTGCTGCTCGCCGGGTTGCTCGCGGCCGGGCTGCATTGGACGGTCTTCAGCCGCTACGTCTTCGCGCTCGGCTCGAACGAAGCCACCGCGCGACTGTGCGGCATCAACGTCCGCTGGAACAAGATCGCGGTCTACACGCTGAGTGGTTTGTTCGTCGGCATCGCCGGCTTGTACCAGTTCTCGCGGCTGACGGTCGGCAATCCGACCTCCGGAACGGGACTCGAATTGAAGGTCATCTCCGCCGTCGTCATCGGCGGCGCGAGCCTCAGCGGCGGACGCGGTTCCGTACTCGGCACGTTGCTGGGGGCACTCATCATGTCGGTCATCGGCAACGGCTGCACGATGCTCGGTCTGGAGAATCCCGTCCAAGATATGATCCTGGGCGTGATTATCGTCGCCGCCGTGACGCTGGATCAGTTCCGACAGAAGGCGGTCGGAGGTAGACAGTAGGCAGCAACATCACTTTCGATTTCGTTCCACCGCTGATGGCGTTCCAAAATGAGTGACGACCCATTCGACAAGTGGCCTTGCTATTGTTCCGCTTGGAAAACGAATCCCGAGGCATTTGAGAAACTCGGACTTCCACATGGATACTGTGGCTACTGCCAAATCTGTGGCAAACCGGGCCACGCGCGAGCGTGCCCCGGCGCTCCGGTCGTGACGTCAGCATGGTGTGACGAACATTTTGGGCGAGAGGTGCGTTTTGCGTGGGTCCGAAACTTGGTTCAGTTCATTTGCTCTTTGACGGTTGTGGGAGTTATTGCTGCGGTCATTTGGCTGGGCTGGTGGTTGTTCGGTCGCGGATAGCGTTAAAGATGGCGCGGACTTGATCGACAGATCGTCTTACAGACGCGTTCTCGCAGAAGGAGCTTCAAGATGGTGATTCGATTGCAACACGATTGGTGGTGCTGTGCTTTGTGGCTGTGTGTTCTCTTACCCAACGCAGTCATCGCGGATGATGTTCCGGTGTACGCCGAGCATCAAAACCTGTCGTACTTCGTCGATGTCAGTGGCCAGAAGCAGCCGATCAATACCCCCGCTGATTGGGCGAAACGGCGCGAGCACATCGCGGCCTGGATGCAGACAGTCATGGGGCCACTCCCCAAGCCGGAGAAGCCCGTGCCGCTCAACGTGAAGGTCGAGGAAGAGGTCGCCGTCGGTGAACTGACTCGCAAAAAGATCAGCTATCAGACCGACTCGATCGAGCGGCGTGTGAAGGCGTTTCTGTTTCTGCCGAAAGTAGGGCAGGCTTCCCAGCCTGCCATTCTCTGCCTGCATCAGACGACAAACATTGGTAAGTCCGAACCGGCGGGGCAGGGGGGTAATCCGAATCTGCACTACGCGCTGCATCTCGCACAGCGAGGCTATGTGACGCTCGCACCGGACTATCCGAGCTTCGGCGACTACCCGTTCGACTTCGCACCGGCTCACGGCTACACGAGTGGCAGCATGAAGGCGATCTACGACAACATCCGCGCGGTGGACTTGTTGCAGTCGCTGCCGGATGTCGACAAGGACCGCATCGGCTGCATCGGCCATTCGCTCGGCGGCCACAACACGATGTTCACGGCGTTCTTCGAGCCGCGCATCAAATGCCTCGTCTCAAACTGCGGCTTCACTCGATTTCACAAGTACTACGGCGGAGCGTTGAAGGGCTGGACAAGCTCCCGCTACATGCCGCTGATCGACTCGCGGCATCACAACAGCCCGGACGAAGTCCCGTTCGACTTCCCGGAGATCGTCGCTGGCTTTGCTCCGCGGCCGTTCCTCGCCAGCAGCCCGATCGGCGATAGCAATTTTGAAGTCAGCGGCGTGAAGGATTCGATCGCCTCCGCGAAGCCGATCTACGAACTGCTCGGCGCGGCCGACAACCTGCAAGCCAACTACCCGAACTGCGCTCACGACTTCCCCGAAGATGTTCGCAAGGTCGCGTACGAATTCTTCGACAAGCATCTCAAGAAGTGACGCTCGCGGGCGGATCACGCCTCGGCCACCATTTTCGCAGCGTGCTCACGAAGGCTTGATCGACTTTCGTGGAGATCATTTCGAGCGGCGAGAATCCTCGCTGTCGAGCCAACCAGAGGGTCAGCACGAAGCAGCCCACGCCGATCGCTCGGTTCGGCCAGGCGTTCAAGTCCCACTGGCCGGACCAAGTCCACTGCCAAGCGTTCGAGATCGGCAACAGATACGGCACCGGCCACTGATACCCGTCCGCGCCGCGCGAGCCGATGACGTCGCAGAACAAATGCAGATGGAACGTCAGACAAGCCAGCAGCGTTGTCTTCCAGTTCCCCTTCGAGAGCCACGCGGCTGCGACCGTCACGAACGCCGCGAAGCCGACGTTGTGACACAGGATGTGGTGGTAATCGCTGTGCCACAGTAGCGGTGTATCCCAGTTGATCGTGATCCAGTCCTCGATCGGATAGCCGAAGCCGTCGATGTCGGGGACAACTCCCGCGAGCGTGACGAGAGTTCGGTCGCGACGCGTCTTCGTCGTCGCGTCGGCGATGACCCAACTGATGAGGAAGTGCGTCGGCGGGATCATTCGGTTGGTCCTTGATCCTGACCGCGAGTCCGGAACACAGGCAATGCGAGCTTCCAGCGCAGCCCCGCGAGCCTCAACGCCAAGATTACTCCGGCGGCCACGACGAGGCACGTCGTGCGGTCGAAAGCTGCACGGTGCAACAGCACAAAGACCAAGTCGCCACCGAACGCGGCGGTCGCGTAGAAGTAGGTCTCGCGACGAAAGACGAGCGGCACTTCGCCGCAGAGGATGTCTCGCAAAATGCCACCTGCGACGCCAGTGACGACTCCGAGCACGATGGCCGTCGTCGCGGTCGTTTCATGAGCGAGTGCTTTTTCGGTGCCGAGCACCGCCACGAAGGCCAAACCGATCGCATCGGCGATCAGCAGAAATTGATGCGGCGGATGCCAGTACCGAACCGTCGCGAACGTCAGTGCTCCCGCCGCAAGTCCGGTCCACAGAAACCAGTCGTCGGTGCTCCAAAACACCGGCACGTCCAGCACGAGATCGCGCAGCGTTCCGCCTCCGAGTGACGTCACCAGCGCCAACACCAACACTCCGAACAAGTCCATGCGCCGGCCTTCCGCCGCCAAAGCGCCGGTGATTGCCGAGAACCCGACCGCCAACAATCCCACGACGTACAACATCCGCAACCTGTCCTTTTCGACCGCAGAAAAGCCGTGATCCACCACACGACCGGTGAGTTTCGTTCCTCGTGAGCCGAGTTTAGACTCCTCGCCGAAGTTTCGTCAGGCGAGAGGAGCCGCTCGCGTCTGACTGCGAATATCCGGCTGAAATCCTGTGTTCGGAGGTGAGTGCCATGAGCCAGAAACAAACTCGACGTGACTTCGTGCAGACGACGCTGGCCGCCGCCGCGGCCAGTTCCATGCCGTATTGGTTCTTCCGCGACCCAGCGGCCGCCAAGGCGTTTCAGTCGCCGAACGAGCGGCCGCTGATTGCCTGCATCGGCACCGGTGACCGCTGGAATGCCGTCGGCCCGAACGCTCTGGCCTTTGGCGATTGCGTCGCGGTCTGCGATGTCGATGCCGAGCACAAAGAGAAAGGGAAGAAGCGCGTCGAGGAGATTCAAAACAAAAAGGGGAACGCCAAAGAGGTCAAGATGTATGAGAACTATCTCGACCTGCTCGACAAGCACCCGGAGACGCAGATCGTCACCGTCGTCACGCCCGATCATTGGCACTCGAAAATTTCGATCGACGCCATGAAGCACGGCAAGGACGTCTACTGCGAGAAGCCGCTGACGCTGACCATCGACGAAGGGAAGCAGATCATCAAGGTGCTCGACGCGACGAAGCGTGTCTTCCAAGTCGGCACGCAGCAGCGCAGCGAGATGTCCGCCAACGGCAACAAATTGCAGCATCAGTTTCTCGTCGCGGTCGCGCTTGCTCGATCGGGACGGCTCGGCAAGATTCAGAAGGTGGAGTGCCGAATCGGCGGAGCACCTCCGAGTTCCGACATTCCCAAGGCGGATGTGCCCAAGCATCTCAATTGGGACATGTGGCTGGGACAAGCTCCGATGACCGACTATCTACAAGGGAGCTTCGGCAACAACAAGCAGTACCCCGAGTCGCGGACGCACTACGAGTTCCGTTGGTGGTACGAGTACTCCGGCGGCAAGCTCACCGACTGGGGTGCTCACCACGTCGACATCGCCACCTGGGCGATCGGCATGGAAAACAGCGGTCCAATTAGCGTCGAAGGAACCGCCAAGCATCCGGTCCCGTTCGAGAACGGCAACCCAACCGTGAGCAACCGCTACAACGCCGCGACCGAGTTCAAGATCAACGTCAAATATCCCAACGGTGTCGAGATGCTGATTCGCAGCGACGAAGACAACGGCATCCTGATCGAGGGAACCGAAGGCCGTATCTTCGTCAGCCGCGGAGCACTGAAAGGCAAACCGTTCGAAGATCTCGAAAGCAACCCGCTGCCGGAGGACGCGCTCCTCAAACTCTACAAAGGCAAAGACCCCGGCGATCAATACAATCGCCACATGAAGAACTTCTTCGAGTGCTGCGTCGATCGCACTCAGCCGATCAGCGACGTCTACACGCATCACCGAGCGATGACGACCTGCCACCTCTCGAACATCGCCATCCGCCTCGGCCGCAAGCTGACGTGGGATCCCGACAAGCAAGAGATCACCGGCGACGCGGATGCCAAGAAAATGCAATCCCGCGAACAACGCAAAGGCTTCGAGATCATCGTCTGAGCGGATGCGGTTCGAGTGCTTCAGAAATCGAAAGGGCAGCCGGTGCGAGCCGGCTGCCTTTTTTCATGTGCGATGATCTTCCGCAGTCAGTCTGGGAAGGCTGACCTACAGCCGATCCAGTGAATCGATCCAGCGGGCCATCGCGTCCACTCCGTCGGCGTTGGGATACCGATGTTCCAAATCGGACAGGCTGGTGAAGTTCGCCGGGTACTTGATTGCTCGCAGGCTGTTGGCCATGCGTTCGAGAATCGGATGAGCTGGGTCTTTCGCGCCGCAGACCAATTGGAATTGCAGCCGATACTCCGGCAGGTTTTCGGGTGGACGCTCAGAAACCGCTGACGCTGCGAGCAGCAAACCGCGAAACAGGTCGCGATGTTTGAAGGCCAAATGTGTCGCGAAGGGGCCGCTCTTGTCGTAGCCGTGCAATACGACGCGGCCGGTGTCGATCGAATACTTCTTCTGAAACGAGACGACCGTCTCGTGAACGAACTCCGCTTCGTTGGCTTGCCAGCCGGAACCGACGTTCGCCGCTTTCAGGCCCAGCAAGATGATGCCGCGTCGTTCGGCTTCCGTCTTCCAAGAGTCGTAGACGGTCGCTTCGAGCGTGTCGCCGGGCGGATGCAGCCACACGACCAACGAGTACGCATACGCCGGGTTGTAGCTCTCTGGCACGAAGGCCCACCAAGCGTTCTTGCTCTCGGCGATTTCTTCGCCGAAGCGTCCGGTGCGGGGTTTCTCCGAGCCGTCGGGCTTCTTTTCATCCGGTGTTTTCGAATCGGCTTCAGCGACGGCTTCGATGGCCGACGTCGGCAAGTCCTTCGGCAAATCCGCCGGATAGCCGACGAGTGTCGCCTCCAACGATTGCTCTTTCCCGTCACGACGAATGACGACGACGGCCTTCTCGGTCGGACGCACTCGGCTGACTTGGTCGATCAATTGAGCAGCTGAACTGATGGCCTGATCGCGAAACTTGATGATCCGATCGCGCGGTTTCAGACCGATCTTTGCGGCGGGACTTTCGGGATAGACCCAACGCACGCCGACCCCTTCGCCGACAGCCGGTTGCCCACTGCCCACTTTCTCGCGAGTTGGCAAGATTCCGAGGAACCCCGCCTCGAACGGCGGCAGTTCGGCGACCAGCGTCAGATCGGCCTGCTTCGTTTCCTCGCCCCGTTTGATCGCGATTGCCAGCTTATCCCCTTCGATTTTGCTTCCCAGCACATGTCGCACCTGCGCCGGTCGCGTGACTTTGTGGCCGTCAAGTTCCAGGATCAGATCGCCGTCTTTGAACCCCGCGCGGTACATCGGCGAGTCGTAGCGGACTCGGTCGATCTTCGTGTCGCCGCCGTACAAGTCGGTCGATGCGAAATTGAATCCCGCCAATCCCGGCCGCAAGTCTTTGCCGAGTTTCAACCGATCGAGCGTCGCGAGCACATCGACCAGCGGAATCGCGAAACCGATCCCGGAGTCGTACCACTCGACTCCGGCGACCGGCGAATTGTCCTGCGGCGACAGCGGGACGAGCACGCCCATCACCGAACCATCGACGTCCACCAACGCTCCGCCGTAATTGACCGGCGAGATCTTCGCGTCGGTCTGAATCGCCTTGCCCCAGACGCGATTCACCGCGCTGACGATTCCGACCGAGACGTTCGGCGAGTTCGCATCGAGCGCCCGTCCGACAGCGATCGCCCATTGCCCAACACGAATCGAAGGTTTCGCCGTCGGCCGGGCGGGAACCAGTCCCTCGGCTTCAACTTTCAGCAAAGTCAGCATTCGCACCGTGTCATTCGCGATGGCCTTCGCCGCCAGTCGCCGTCCGTCGGTCGTCGTCACCAAAATCGATGACGGCTTCGAGAGAAAATTGAACGAGCTCGAAATCACATACCCGTCCGCCGACACCACCACGCCCGTCGTCGGTCCATTCCCCAGCAAGAAGTTCTGCACCTGATCCAACCCGCCGACGGTTTCAATCCGCACCAACGACGGAGCCACTTGGCTGACGGCCTGTTTGAAGGCCCGCTCTTCCAACTCTTCCAGTTGCTGCGCCGCGGATTGCCACGCGAACGCCGGACGAATTCCGACGGCGGCGAACAAGCACATCACGGCGATCAGCACGAGGCGTTTCATTATCGGTCTCTTTTCAACTTGGCCAAGATCGCCAAGAGATCAGTCTTTCTTTCGCGGGACCGGCATCTCGACGGTCACTAGCTCGTTGCCGCGGCGCACGACGAGACGCAATTGATCGCCGGATTCGAGCCGGCCAATCGCGTCCTGCAACGCGCGGCAGGATTGAATCAACTCGTCGTTGATGAACAGCACCAAGTCATCCGGCTTCAACCCGGCCTTCGCGGCGGCGGAATCGGCTTGGATCGAGTCAATGAACGCCGGCGTGCGTTCGACGACATCAGGCACCATCAGAAAACCAAAGTCGAGCGGCTTGTAGCGGCGAGGTTTCAACGAGGGCTCGTCTTCATTCGGATCTTTCTTCCGCTCGAACTTGCCGGAGATGATTTGCTGAATCGAACTGCTCAGCTCTTTCACCGGGATCGCGTAGTTCATCCAGGTATTCGATTTCGCGTTGCGCAGTTCCAGGCCGATCATCCCGAGCAGCATTCCGTCGCGAGTCGTCAGCACGCCACCCGCCGCGCCGGAGTTGTTCGTCACGCCATCGACCACAAACACCGGACCCGAATACGGACTGTCGAACACGCCGCGTCGAGCCTCGATGATCGTCTTTGCCGCGATCACGCCATGCACGACCGAGACCGGTTCGTCCCCCGCCGCGACGTTGAACATGTTGCTGAAGCCCAGCACTCGCGTCCCCGTTCCCGCCGACACAGCTTCGTCGGGATTGAAGAACGGGAAATCAGCCCCCTCCTCGCCGTTCAGTTTCAGAACAGCCAATGCCAGTTGTGGCTCGGCTCCCAACACTCGCGCCGGAAACCTGCGGCCATCCGACAGCACGACAGTGACGAGATCGGCATCGAGCACATGGCTCCAGATGGTCGCGATGTGACCTTCCTTGCTGACGAAGAACCCCGTTCCGTGAGCGGCCAGACTCTTGATGCCGCCGGCTCCGAAGATTTTGACGACCTTGGGTTGCACGGCGGCGATGGTGTCGCGGGTAGATTGAGCCTGGGCAGAGGACTGGAACAACGCAGTGCAGAGTGCGATGTGCAGAGTGCAAAGTGCAAAGTGCATGACGGAGCGCGAACGGGCAGATCGAATCGCTGGCGACGCCTGAGAACACACAGCCACGGGAATCGGCCACGTCGCCCGTTCAATACTTTGCACTTTGCACTCAGCACTCTGCACTTTGCACTCTCCTCACTTCTTCGTCGCGAACTCCGCCTTCGCCACCGTCAGCGTTGCGAATTCCTTTTCGCCGCTCGTGACCACCCAAGTCGCCGGCAAACGTCGGCCGTTGAAATTGGTCCAACTCTCAAACCGGATCAAACAGGGTTCGGCATCCTCGTGCAACCGGCTGTCCAATCCGAGAGGCAAACCGGACGCACGGCTGAAGAACCAGCGTGTTTCGATGGCCCTCATCGTCGTCACGATCACATCGACCAACTCGCCGCGACCATCGAGAGGTTCGCTGCCGAAGTAGTGGCACTCGGTGAAAGCCTTCGAGCCGGTTTGTAGCAGCAGCCGCAGTTGATGAGCCGCGATCAAAAAACCGCCGGTTCCCGTCGGCTCGTCGGCCGGGTCCGTGTCTTCAAGCTGTTGAAAGAACGCCGAGTCACGAATCTCCAGGCCGATCCCCTTGACCGCGAGTGTCAGTTCAAACTTATCACCGGTTGCCGATTGTCCGCTCAATCGCCACGAGCCGGCGGCGGATGCGAAATCGCCCAGCCCTTTCAGCGGAGCGAACACGCGATCCTGTTCCAACTGGTTGAAGCGGTAGTTCGCGAAACCGGCTTTCGCCAGGAACTGATCTTTCCATTGCTCCGGGATCGCCGGTTTCCCAGCTTCCGCATGCGGATCGGGACGAGGAGGCAGCGGCAAGCCGGGAGTTTTTTCCGGGTTGCCGTCCTTGTCCTTCTTCGGCATCGGTTGCCGCGGCTTCGCTTGAGGACGAGGGCCGGGCATCAATTCCGTCTTGGCATGCAGGCCGCGCAGCCGAGCGTGAATCTCGCGGCGCTCTCCTTCGTGGCGGAAGACAATCGGCAGCATCCAGTCCTTCGGATAGATGCCGAGAATGTTCTTGTACTGATTCACGGTTCGCACCGGCCGTCCCGCGAAGCTGACAAGTTCATCGCCAGATCGCAGCCCGCGACGAAAGACGTCGGACGTCTCCAAAATGCCGTTGACTACGACGCCGCCATCGGAGTCGGTCGTCACGGTCGCGCCGAGCGTCGCGTGATCAACGACTCGGCCTGCCTTGAGTTGATCGTGAAAAAACTTGATCTGATTGATCGAGATCGCGTAGCCCGCCCCGGAATTGACTCGGCCACGCTTTTCGAACGAACCGCGACCGTTGATGCCGACCAGTTCGCCCGCCGAGCTGAACAGCGGCCCGCCGGAATTCCCTGGATTGATCGACGTATCGACCTGAATGCAGTCGGTATATTCGAGCCACGTCCCGGCCGGTGGCTGATAGCGATGCGTGCCGCTGACGATGCCGTAGGTCACGGTCGGCTGAAAGTCCGTCGCGAGCAAAAACGGATTGCCCATGACGTACGTCCAATCGCCGATCTCCAGCTTGTCGCTGTCGCCGAGCGTCGCGACTGGGAAATCCTCGCGGCCCAGCAGCTTGATGAGTGCGACGTCGCCCGTCGGGTCGATTCCCACCAGCACCGCGTCGTACAGCACACCGTCATTGAGGCCGCACTTCATGAACGGCCCCAGGCCGCTGACGACGTGAAAGTTCGTCAGCGCGAACCCATCTTTGCTGATGAGCACTCCCGATCCGCCGCCGGCTCCCCCCTTCGCGAAGACGGCCACGACCGTCGGAGCAACTCGCTCGATAACCTCGACCCGCTTCAATTCCGCCTCGCGGACCTGCGGTTCGGCGGCCGGCGTTGCGGCCGACAGCCAACAAATCAACGCGAAGCTCACCAGTCCGAGTCTCTGCGTCCCTGCGTCTCTGCGTTTCCCGTCCATCGCACCCTCACTTGATCAACTTGGCATCCGCCAAATCGAGATTGTCGCCGAGATCCACGTTCGTCGCCGCATCCCCTCCGAAACCAACGACGATTTCCAACACCACCACATCGGTCACATCCAAGTCAATTGGCCGAGCCGCGTCGCGAGAAGTCATCCGCAACTTCACAAGCTGCTTGCCGTCGCCGGAGATCACCAAATCACAATCGCCATTGCCATCTTTCACACTCTCATCGATCCCGATGATCGCTTGCAGTCGTCGATAGTCCCCTCCCAGTCGATACCGCA
Source organism: Candidatus Kuenenia stuttgartensis (assembly GCA_945904015.1). Lineage (GTDB taxonomy): Bacteria > Planctomycetota > Planctomycetia > Planctomycetales > Planctomycetaceae > SXKJ01. The sequence goes on from CAMDPK010000072.1 coordinate 28,455, forward strand.
GCGACGTTTGCGGCCGAATGCACAGTCCGCGCGCGAAGGCTCGCATCCCCATCGGCTTCAGCTCCGGGGCATAGAACGCTCGGTCTTGAACAAACGCCGGGCCATCTTGAATGCCTCGCGTGTACTTCACGTCGCGCGGCGGGTCTTGCGACAGGTAACGCAGCTTCCCCTGACTGAAATCGAGCAGCTTGAGTTTTTCGAGGGGCACAGTCATTTCGGTTTTGGTCGCCGTCGTCACTGAAACTCCGGCTGGCGTGCCCGCCAACGAAGACGCCATCAGGATATCTCCGTTGCCAAGTTCGACTCGCACTGCTGGTGGCTTCGGGTTGCTTGGCCGACGGGCGAAGATCAGGCCGAAGACTTTCTCTCGTTTCGTCGAGACCTCCTCGCCGTCGAGCAAAAACTTCACCGACTTGTCGGTGACTTCAACCACGACTCCATCGAGGTAGTCCAGCGTCTGCTCTTTGCGAATGACCAGCAGATCGGATTTGTTGTCCCGATCGACCAGCTTCGTCCACTGCTCGTCCTCGTCGAAGCGGTCCGAGAACCGAACGCTGGCAACCTCGCCTTGTGGCAGCGACAACTCGCCAAGAATGGTGGACGTGAGCTTCAAACGCTTCTCCACGATTTGCGTCTGCGTCGCACCGATCTTTGATCCATCCCACAACGACACGATGGCCGATGGCTTGTCGAGCTTCGTCGGTTCGCCTCGGAACCGTACTTCGAGCACTTCGCTCAGCGGCACCGACTCTTCATTGCCGCCTTGAACGATCGTGATTCGGCCGTCGGCCAATCCGCGCCACTCACCGACACGAGGCTCACCCTGGAACGAAACCACTTCCACTTGAGGAGCCGCCAACACGGCCAGCAAAACGGCGGACAGCAAATTCATCGGTCGTTACTCTTTCCCGGCCGGCCGATTCGCCAGCTTCTTGAAGTACTGCTCGATGGCCTCGCGGTAGTGCGAGGGGAAATTGCGGTTGATGACGTTCTTCGCCTCGGCCGCTTTCTTCGGGGCGAGCGAGCCCCAGCCGGCTTTGTTGCCGATGTCCTTTTTGTCGACTTCGCCAGGAGCGGTCGCTCCCTTCACGCTGCTGTCGCCGGCGGCACCGCCCGATTGATTTTGGTTGCCCCCTTGGCCGCCACCACCACCGGAGTTCTGTTGCTGCTGTTCGGCCTTCTTGATTATCTCGTCGAGAGCCTCGACGATCTCTTCTTCGACCTTTTGAGTCTTCTCGCCGCCTCGGCCGAGGATCAGTCGACGTTCGACATCCGACATCTTCTTCGCGACTTCGCCCAACGAGGCTTCTTTGAGTTGTTCGATGTCGTGCCGCATCAGCAGTGCCACAGCCTTGTACCGTTCGGGCACGTTCTGCGTGTTGTCGAGCAAATTGCCGAGCGACTTTATCGCGTCACTCTTCTTCAAAAGCTGATGCTCGCAAATCGCCCGTTGAAAGAAGTAGCTCGCGGGATCAACGACTTGCTTCGGATCGACGGCGATCAGCACTTCCAACGCCTCTTCGTACAACTGCCGCTGAGCGAGAAATCGTCCGACAAACAGCCGCAGATGCTGCCGAGCGAAATCCGGCATCGCATCGGTTTGCGGCACAACTTCGCGCGGCCAGGTCGCGACCGGGACCGCTTCGCGACACGACTCGACGACCTGTTTGGCGTCTCCATCGGCAAGGGTCAGCGTGCGAATGACTCGTTGAAAGATCTCTTCGGTCGTGAGCGAGTTCCCTTCGATCACCCATTCGCGTCCGATGTTTTCGAGCACGGCCTTGTCCGTGACACCTCGCTCGGCTACCCATTGCAGCGCCTTCGTGCGAACGTCAGCGGCTGCCGGAGGCGAGAAGACGTCGTCGGCCGCGAGGGATTGCAAATTGCAAATTGCATCCGCCGCGGCGGAGCAAATTGCAATCCAGAGCACCATCGATTTCAGCCAAGAGCGGGTCGGAGTGCGCTTGCCTGGTCCGTCAATTTGAGATTTGCAATTTGCAATTTGCATTTTTCAATTCCCCTACTTGTTCTTTCCCTTGACCAAGTCCGAGGCCGCTTGCTGGATACGGGATTGTCGGCCGGAGAGCTGTTGCAGTTGCTGCACGGCCTCTTCCTGAGTCGCCTGCTCCCCTTCAAACGTGCGGCCGAGTTGTTTCGTACGGCGGTTCACTCGCAGTTGCAGTGATCGCAACATTTTGAGTTCGGCGAGTTGATCCACGAGCGGCTGCGATTGTTCTTGGTCCTGCTGTTGCTGCTGCTGTTGTTTCTTCTTGTCGTCGTCCGACTTCTCCATTTCCTTTTGCAACGCCTCGATCAGCTCTTCGAGAGCCTCGATGACATCTTTCTCGACGGCCTGAGTCAATTCGCCGACCTTCGCGTCACGCAACCAACCGACCAGATTCTGCACGTCTTGTCGAATGCCGGCGACCGATTCCGGAAAGGCGATCGACGAACCTTCTTCTTTGAGCAGGATCAACGCCTTGTCGGCATCGATCAAGATTTCCTGCTCACTCTGCGACAACTTTACGGCACGGGCCTGTGCGGAAGCCTTCTCGGATTCACCGGCTTTCGACAGACGAACTGTGTCGTGATAGATCATGAGCTGCGCCGCGAGCATCTTCTTGAACCGAGCTTCCAACGCGGCGAGCATCAGCTTTTGTTCTTCTTCGCGAAGCTGCCGCAGGATTTCCTCGATCTTTTCTTTGGCTTCCATCAGCTTGCGAATCGCGTCGTCCTGCTCCTTCGAAGCGTTGTCAGGCTGTTGCTTCTTGAGTTCTTCGATCGCCCGCTGCATGGCGTCGCGAGACTCTTCAAGCTGCTTGCGGCCGGGAGTCTTTTGTTTCTTTGGATCAGATTGCTGGTTTTGTTCGCTGTCTGGCTGTTGACCATCTTTCGGCTGTTGTCCGTCCGGCATCGGCATTGGCTGGCTGTCTGGTGAGCCGTCCTTTGGTTTGCCCTTTTGATTCTTATCCGATTTTTCCTCCGACGGCTTTTGTGGCTTCGAACCATCCTTGGGCTTGTCGCCTTTCTCTCCATTCTTGTCCGACTTGTTCATGTCGGATGGTTTGCTGTCTTCCGGCTTCTTGCCGTCGTCGGCTTTCTTGTCGTCTGACGGCTTGTCGGATTTGTCAGTCTTCTTCTCATCGCCGTCAGGCTTGGGATTCTTGTCATCGGGCTTCTGTTCACCGTTCTTCGCGTCGTCAGATTTGGAGTCGGGATTTTGATTCTTGGAGTCTGGGGTCGCCTCACCGTTCTTCTCGGCATCTTGCTTGTCGATCTTCTTGCCAAGTTGATCGGCTTGCTTGGCGGCGTCACCCTGTTTTTCGGCGAGCTTCTTCGTGTCTTCGCCACGCTCTGTCCCGGCGCGGATGTCTTTTTCTTTGCCGATGAGCTTATTGATGTCCTTGAGCAACTCCTGCAGCCGCAGCTTTTCTTTTTCGATCTCGGAACGTCGATCCTCGGACTGCAGAAGGTCCAGCAGGTTCTTGAGTTGCCCGACCAATTCTTCTTGGCGGTCGATCGCCTCGCCGAGTTGCGGTTGCTCTTTGTTGAGCAGCGAGAAGATCAGGTTCATCTGATCTTCGATGCGCGTCTCCTGCGATTTACCGAGCGCCCGGAACAGCAAGTCCGCTCTTTCAGGATCTTGCTTGCGGAGAATCTCCGCCATCTGTTGCAGCGTGAGATTGAATCGCTTGTAGCGCGCCTTGATGGAGTCCTGATCGTTGGCCAGATTGGGCTTGCTCGGCGGTGGAGTCGGCTCTTGTCCGACGGCGATGCCGATCAGCGACAGCCCAACGATTATCGCGACGGCCGTAGTGCAAAGTGACGAGTGCAGAGTGCAAAGTGCAAAGTGGGAACGACGTGGATGCACGACATGCACTTTGCACTTTGCACTTTGCACTCTGCATTTTTCACTTGGCTTCGTCATCGGAAAGCCCCTTGAGTTCTTGGATGCGGCGTTTCTTTCGTTCGGACTTGGTGCGTTCTTCGAGTTGCTGCTGTTGATCAATGATCGACTTGAGAAGTTCGATGGCTTCCTGGAATGTCTCCAGCCGCTGCATTTCCTTGAGAATCGTATCCATCTGGTCGAGCATCGCGCCGATCTGGGCGATGGATTCGTCCAAGCCCGGCAACGGATCGCGGCTGTCGTCCAGCAAAAGCTTTAAGGCTCCCAGCGATTCATCGACAGCAGGATAATCGCCGGTGTTGATCGAGTGGAGAGGCTTTACGATTTTCTCGTCAATTCGCTCGAGCATTTGCGGAGTGTGGACGGCGTTGTTGATCAACTCTTCGCGGATGTCCTGAAAGGATTCTTCGACGGAAATGGTCTCGGTCGAGTTCTTGCGGATCGCGTGCAGCGACCGAATGACGCTGGCGATCACGGCGTTCGAAATCTCGCTGGATTTCGCCTTTTCTTCCGCGGAAGCCTTCGCCACCCCGTCTGCTTTCGAGCGGTGCAGGATGAGATCGGCTCGCGTCTGTTTGACCTCGGCGATGATCTGCTCGAAGCGGCGACGCAGGTTGAGTTCTCGCTGATACAGCAACGACAGCAGTTCTTCGTTGCTGACAATCTTGAACGAGAATTTTTGTGAGCGAGCGACGTGCGGGCCGTTGAGGTTGTCCGCATCTTCAGCGACGACGGTCAGCGTCAGCTTCTGGCCGACGGCGAGATCCATCTTCAAGATTTCCAATCGCTCGGTTGGATCGTCGTCGGCGGCTTGCAGCTTAAACTCGCGCGGCTCGCCGCTGGGCGACTTCGACAGCGAGCGGACTTCCCACGGTTCTTTGTCATCGACCTGAAACTCAAATCGGACATCCTTGAGGCCGTAGTCATCGGTGACGAGTCCCGCGACGGGAATCTCCGCCTTGCGAGTGACCGAGGTGCCGATCCCTTTGAGTTCCGCCGCGATGCTCGGTGCGTTGTCGGCGATGCCGTGAATCGTGATTCGCGCCGGTTCGGCTCCGACGATGTCGTCGATGTCTTCGAGAAAGATTTTCAGCGCGACGTCCGGCGGCATTGCGATCGGTTTTCCAAACGGCGAGTCCAATTTCTCAAAGCGTTCACGAGCAGCCGGCGTCGCCAATTCGGAAAGCACAAACGGGACGACGAACTCGCGTCGACCGGCATCGAAGAACTTCGCGGCGCGATCCGCCGAGATCTGCTCGACCTGATCGGCTTGGCCGTCGGCAGATCGAGTCGTCAGCGAGGCTTCCGTCGGTGACAGCGTCAACTCGTGCGGGCCGAATTGCAGCCGAGCACGGACCAGCGGCTTGTTCGCTTTTGCTCGCAGCAAGAAGTCGGTCTCGACCGGCAGCGACATTTGCGTTCCTTGCACCGAGACGGTCTCGCGCACCGGCTTGCCCGATTCGTCGTCGAGCTTCTGCCGCTTCGTGTGTTCGGGAAACAGGCTCTTGGCCGTGAGCACGTCGATGCGAGGCGGATCGACGACGCGCACGCGATACGCCTCGCGATTCGTGAAGTCACCGGCGGTGACCCAAAAGTCGGCGTCGTCCAGCAGGTCATCAATCGCGTGTTTGAACCGACGCTCTCCGGCGGCAAAGCAGGTCGCTCGCCCGTAGCCTCGGCCGCCGCCGAGCTTGTATTGCAACTCAACTCGTTCCGGCACTTTCTTGCCGGCGGGGACATCGAACAATAGGACCAGATCGCTGCCGCGCGGATGTTTGTATTCGCCATCGACAAACGGCTTCACACGGTCGCCTGGTTCGGCCAAGACCGTCGCGACGAGTTCAACTTCGCGCGGCCAGTAGGTGTCTTGCAGCCCGACGTAACCGGCTCGCCACCGAGCGAATGCCTGCGGACACATCGCCGCGAACGCGATCAGCGAGACCATCAGCACGCTGGCCGCCGTCGTCACTCGCCGCAGTGGCCGTTGGTCAAACACCGAGCCGACATCCACCTGCTTGAGCGTGGCCACCGCATCGAGCATCGTCCGCTCCAACATCGCAGATGTCAGAGCCGTGTGTGACTCCGACTGCGACGCCGACTCGACCGCCGTCACCAGCCGGTCGTTCAGTTCCGGAAACCGCTTCTCCAAAATCAGAGCGAGCGACTTCGTCCGAAAACTGCGGAAGACTCGAAACACAACCAGCGACAGCACGACCGCCGTCACCGCTCCGACCACCGCCAAGTCCAAACCGACTCGCAACCACCGAGGGATCTCCAATCGCCGCATCGAAAACACGGCCCAGTCCAATCCCAAGCTGAGCCAAAAGAACAAGCCGACGGCCACGACCGCCAACGCCAACCCCTCCCACAGGACGTATCGCCGAATGCGAGACTTCAGCTTCGCGAGAATTGCTTCGACTTCAGGGGGGAGTTGGATGTGATCGAACATGTTCGCGTCCTACGCCAGTTTCAGCAGTTTCCTCGTGAGCCATTCGGCCGCCAACAAACCGACTAGCACATACAACACCCAGTCACGGTCCCAGAGGGTTCGCAGCCGTTCGTCCACCAAAAACTCTTCGCCGTGATTGGGCAGCAACTTGGGCAGAGCGGCGGCCGTGTTCTCGTCGAGCGGCAGATACGCTCCGCCGGTTTCATCGGCCATCGCACGGAGCAATTGGACGTTCTGCCGGGCATTGGCGGTTTCCAAGTTCGGGAGAGAAACGTCAAGTTTCTCCGTCAACTTGTCGGTCGAGTCGGGGACCAGCAGTTCGAGGCGGTACGTCCCCGGCAGACTCAGACGAAAATCACCGACGAATTGGCCGGGGCGCTGACGGTCAGGTATCAGCTTCAGCGGCGGGAGTTGCGGGCGGCCCGCCGGGTCGTAGATCTCGCAGTTGATCACCTCCGCCACGAGCGGCTGAAACTGAGCATCGCTGAGCAACGCCCGCACATGTGCCGTTTGGCCGAGCAGGTACTGATTCCGTTCGAGCAGCAACATGCCCCGCAGCGTGCCGCGTTTGAGCCGCGTCGTGCTGAGTTCTCGAATCGCCTTGGTCCAGAAGCGATCGAAGTAGTCTTCGTCGATCGCTCGCAGTCGCCAGAGTTCGCCGGCTCCGACATACAGCGTGCGGCCCGAACCATAAAACTGCGACGCCAACCAAATCGGTGCGCCGTAGCTGGTCTCGGATCGCGGGTCAGTGAAGTTCGCGTACACGGTCGCTCCCGCTTTTGAACCAGCGGTCGGATAGCAGCGGTAGATGCCGGGGAACTCTTTCCAGACGGCGGCGCTGCTGATCGTGTCGTCGGTCAGTTGCAGGAATCCCGCTTCGAGACCCGCTCGCGAAAATCCAATCGACCACGCCTGCGGGCCGCTGGCGTCGGCCAACAGATCGGACGCCAGCGAACTGAGCGTCACCGGACACAGTTCTTGAATCGGTTTCACTTCTTCGCCACCGCTCGCGAGCGACGACGTGTTGACGTCACCCGCCACAAGGATCAGTCCGCCGGACTGCGAAAAGACCCACTCGCGCACTGCGGCTTGTTGCTCGGCGGTGACTTTGCGCCAGTCAGGATCGAACGCCACGATGACGTCGTACGGAAAGAGTTCCTCACGCGTCTTCGGAAACTCGAACAGCAGCTTGTTGGATTCCTGGCTGACCGCCGTCCCCGGATCAGCCGTTTGCAGCAGCACATCGACCTCGATGGCCGAGTGCCGAAAGAGCATGTTCTTCAAGAAGACATAGTCTCGCATCGGTCCGCCCGCGAAGAGCAACACCTTCGTCTTGCGGTCGGTGACGCGGATCGACTTGCGACGCTCGTTGTCGGAGTCGCTGAGTTCGTTGATCTTGGCCGCTGTCTTCGCACGCAGCAGATACTCGACCGAGTTCGCCGTCGTCGGGTTCTGTTGAAA
>CAMDPK010000073.1 GCA_945904015.1 Candidatus Kuenenia stuttgartensis
ACGCTGCCGTTGCTGGCGCTGCCCACGCCGGTGACCGTCTTGCCGGTGTTCGCGAACGTGTCGTTGGCCAGCACGCTGACCGTGACCGCCGTGTCCTCGTCCGTCGTGGCGCTGTCGTTGACGATGTCGGCGACGGCGGTGATCGTGACCGTCACATGTCCCGTGTCGGTCAAGCTACCGTCGCTGAGTGTGTAGTCGAATCCCGCGGTGCCGTTGAAGTCGGCCGTCGGTGTGAACGTGATCGTTCCGTTTCCGTTGAGCACAACGGTCCCGTTGGTGGGATTGAAGACCACCGTTACCGCGAGTTGCGCATTCGTATTGTCCGTATCGGTATCGTTCCCCTTCAGGTCCGCTTGCGTCAGCGTCAGAGCCGTGTCTTCGTTGGTGCTGGCCGTGTCATCCACCGCCACCGGCGTGTCGTTGACCAACAACACAAAAGTCGTCGTGGTGATGTCGCCATCGCTATCCGTCGCCGTGATGGTCACAGTCTGGTCGTCGGTGACCCCATCGGTTGTCGCGAAGCTCCAAGTCCACGTTTGAGCGGCTTCGTTTTGTATGACCTCGCCCACCGAAGGGGTAATGGTGACCGCATCCGCGAGGCCGACGTCGCCGAACGTGCCCGTATTGGTCGCCGTCGCGCCTTCATTAACCGACACTGTGGCGTTGTTCGCCGCCACGGTCGGAGCAACGTTGTCGACCTGTAGGGCAAAGGATGTGGTGGTGACCGCGCCGTCGCTGTCCATGGCGGTGATCGTCACGGTTTGCGAGGCTTCGAGGGGCGCATTGTCCTCCGGCGAGATGCTCCAACTCCAAGTGCCGCTGCCCTGAGTGAGCGTCCCCATTGACGCGGCCAGCGTGACCGTATCCACGCCGACGTCGCCGAATGTGCCAGTGTTGGTGGTCGTCGAGCCTTCGTTAACCGTGACCGTCGCCGTATTCGCCGCCACTGTGGGAGCCACGTTGTTCACGACCAGACGAAAGTTCTTCGACGTTGAGGCTCCCAAGCTATCCGTGGCCGTGATCTTCACGGTTCGAGAGTTGTCGGGTCCATCGGTCGTGGCGCGGCTCCAACTCCAAGTGCCGTCTGTGTTGTTCTGAGTGATCGACCCGAACGAGGTCGACATCGTGACCACACCTGCCCCGCCACCAAACGTTCCCGAGTTGTTGGCCGTGGCCCCTTCATTCACGGTCACCGTGGCGTTGGAGATGGTCTCGGTGGGAGCTGCGAGGAGCGTACGATCTTCCAGCAACTCGCTGCTCAGTCCGGCTCCTGAAATCAACGACGTCACCAGTTCGCGGCACTTGCCGACTCGCCGGACGCTTGGCCGTCCGCGGCGTCCGTCCGTGAGTGAACGCTTCAATTGCGAAACCCGAGATTTCGTCCAGCACAACCAGTTGGTGAGAAGCATGTTTAGATTTCCTTAACGGGCGTGTGGAGGAACACTCTCTGCCAACGGCGCAGAACAAGTGCCAACGGATCACAAGCGAAGCAGTTTTCAAATTTGTTGAGAAGTGAACCGACTGATCCGAAGCGATCAACTGCACAAACACGAACGCATCCCACAAGACGCAATCGGTGCTCATCGCAAATCAACCTCTGCAATACGACTCAAGACAACACTGACAATTCAAATATCTGGCATGAATCAAACGGCACCTTCGATAATGGCGGGCTGAGGCTCTGACCGTTTCGACCAAGTTTTGAGATTGCTAATTGGCGTTCGATTCCAATGCGGAAAATGGGATTCAAGTTGGCAAAGAATTGGTCCCACGCCGAGTGGCGTTTTCGATCGTCAACAACAGCCGGGTTATCAATTCTCTTCGATTTCAATGTCCGTGATCGGTTCCTTGTGGACGATCAACGGTGGCTGCTTCACCGAGATCAAGAATGCCGCCGACGTTCGGCCAGATTCTCTAGCAGAGACGGATTGGTGATTTCCTCCAATTCGGAAAAGTCGAGGTTCCAATCGGCGAAGACATGCGCCCGCGCCACGTTGCCCGTGGGGGGGGGGAAGGACAAATGCGCAATTTCAAAACGCGCGAGTGAGGGTGTGCAAGCGACCGGTGAATTCGATCTCTCGCTTGCGCGTCGGGTTAGTTTTGAAACGGCTTCTCGCAACACGGAAACAGCCAACTGCGACAGCGGTATGTTCCGCCGCGCGCGGCACGCAATCCCTCGCAAGAAATCCTGCTTCACCTTCTGGGCCGGCGGATGGAACCAAGACTTGAGCAACATCTAGTGATGACTCTCGTGACGGGTGTGTAAAAATCCTTCTCCAAAGCACAATGCGTCAAGCACTCAAGCCAAACCGCAAAAGCAAGAAACAAGACCAAGAAACCGGTTCTGGCGACGTCACTCCAAAAAACGGCTTCGTCAGTGTATTTCTCGCCAAAGTCCCCCCAATTCGCGCATCCCAGAGATTCCACAAACCGCCGTCCGCGCAAACTGCACGACAACCTGCGGAATCAAAAAACACCAAGATCCTACAAACCGCAAATGCGTCGCAAAACGTATTCCACGACTCAAAGGCAGGCAGAACCGCCGGTTCGCTTGTTCAAAAATCTCCGATCCAACTTTGATGAACGGCGTCAGCCACGAATGCAGCTCCAAGAAACAAAAAAGGTGGCAGGGATCACAGCCGACAAAGTTTTGCCTGACCGTGATTCCTGACACCCTTTAACCTTCATCACCGCCGTGGTGACTGTCTCGATGCTGTCAACTTCTGACTGCCAGCAAAAGGTTGCATCATTGACCCTCTCCCACTCGCTACTGGAAAACGCCAACCACCTTGTTGGCATCTCCACACTGAACCAACCCGTCCGTGGGAATCTGGATCCAGCTCCCTCGATCTAAGAATGCTCGCCTCCCTCAGTGGGAAGCTCATTTTCCCCTTTCCATCAAATCCCATTAGAATCCACTAGGCTCGCACAACCCCAAAAATCGTCAATTTTCATTCAATCCATAAAAAATGTGGAAGCCGGAAAATCCGACCAACCCCACGATTCCTCAGATGCGGTCAATCTAGGTTGCCCTGACAAGATATTCCAGTCGGTCGCACCTAAAAATTGATGAAGGTCTTGACGAACGAGATATGTCGCCCGGCTCGCCGTCTTTCTCAGCAATCACTGGATCGCACCCAACGTGGCTTTGCAGGGTGTGTCGCTCTGACCTGACGCGAGAAACACAGAGACACGCAACCAATTTTTCTCGCCGATCTTGGCCGACAATCAGAGCCATCGGCGACTGACCATTGCAGACGTCGGACTCGATCGAGAGCCTCGCTGCCAGCACGCCGCCTCTGTGGGAGAAAACTACCGCGGCTCATCACAACGCTCGCGCGGACGAAGTTCGAAGTTCGAAGTTCGAAGTTCGAAGTTCGAAGTTCGAAGTTCGCCGTCGCGCGAGTCGAAGCACTTGCAGCGCGTACGCCACCGTCGGGGCCTTCGATGAGCTTGCTATGTGCGGAGTCGCCACATGAATGTGTTGCGTGATCAACTTCTGTCCGCGGCTTGAATCACACCACCGAAGACCCGGGGCCTTGCGCAAGTGTGGGCAGCATCACGAAGGCAGCGATGCTGCGCAGGGCGAGAACGCCAAGCACAGTCGCTGCCGGAATTGGGGAGCTGCCTCAGCGCATTCGCCCTCGTTCCACCAATCCTGTGATACGGAGAATCGCTTGGGGAAGTTTCTCAGCACCTCCGCTTTCGGCATTATCGGATCGGCGCGGGCCAGCGCGGCTTTGTCGGGCTCTATTTCATCACATAAAAGCGCGGCTCGAGTTCTTCTTCATCGGTGCGAAACTCAACGCGGCAGTTCTCTTCAAATTGATACGTCTCGACAGCATAACTGGCGGTCGACGTGTAGAAATCAGGGCAAGTTGTGTTCGTTGGCATTGTTGATCTCCACTCCCAATGCCTCGCCTCCGCAAGATCACACGCCTCCATTGGGGAGCGTTCTGCCTGTTGGGTGTTGGTTTGCGGAGATGATGCAGCCCGCCAAGGATCGGGTGAGCGACTTGGCTGCGGAGTCGCCGTGAGGCACTCCTGGATCGTGGGCAGCGTGCTCGTGATTCTTCACGACATTCGGCGCGGCCGCAGCGACGAGAACGACAAACCGCAAACTGGCAAAGCCACGGGCAGCACGAAACGAAAACCGAACCGAGCGACCCGCATCAACAAATTAGGCCACCAGTTTCCGACTTCGCAGGATCGTATGTGGCTGACCTGCAACACCGGCGACTTCGTTCATCTTCATCACGAGTGGTTGCCTTCGGGCCGGGCACATTCCGAAATCGTTGACAAGTCTCTGCAAGGTCTTTCGATCGATTGATCGATCGCGATGTTTCGCGAAGCTCAGGCACACGAACGCAACTCGAAGCCAGACATGCCGACAAAAATCAAAAAGGTCGCGGGCCGTTGGGTGCGACAGAATTCCTGGTCGTCACGCGAATGTCGCCAAATCACTCGTGCGTGACAGAGCCTACGACAAAGGCTCAACCCATTCACGGCCGCGGCCCTATTCAGGCACGGTCCAACTCTCTTTGAGATCAAGCGGACGTGGCACTTGTGTGTCGAACTGGGGTTGGCTCAGGAAGCCTCCCGGATCAGAGCTCGTTACTCGGATCGTGTCGCCTGCGGGATCAGGGGTGCGCTGGGGCTTTCGAGTACGCCACCAGGTTTGTGGGCATCGCGGAAGAAGGAACGGAGTTGCAAAACCGGAGGGCCCAGCAGCAGGATGAAAACGGGAGGAGCGAGGCACAGAATGACCGGAAACAACAGCTTCACGCTGGTCTTGTTGGCACGTTCTTCAGCGCGTTGGCGGAACTGACGACGAATGCCGTCCGCGAAATCGGTGACGGCCGCGGCGACGTGAGTACCGGTACGTTCGGATTGAGTCACGAGATTGGCGAGGGCGTTGACGTCCGGCGCGTTCATGCGCTTTGAGAATTCTTTCAAGGCTTTGGCCATTGTGTCGGCTTCGGCATGACGGCGTACGACTTCCAGTTCGACGGAGACATCGGGGTGGAAATTTTCGATTTCTCCAGAAACACGTTGCAGTGAATCACGCAGCGAGAGTCCGCCGCTCAAGCACATGCGGATGATGTCCAGAGCGTCGGGAAGCCCTTTCAAGATGCGTCCAAGGCGGCGATTGGCCTGACCCTTCAACAACGCTCGCGGGATGACGTAGGCCAAACCGGTGACGACGACGGTCACAACCAACAGCGTCCTGGGGAGTGGTGTTCCGGGTTGCGCCCAAACGGCCAACGCGCCTCCGACGAACAGCGTTCCGAGCACCAAAAAGTTGCGAGTGGAAAGAAACTCAATGATCGCATTGCTGCCGTAAAACCCAGCTCGCTTGAGGTCTTGCGCCAACGAGTCGTATTCGCTGTCGGGAAGTGGAATCGCACCGGCGAGATGGACTCGCCAACGGCTGGGGCGGCCGCTGCCGATCCGCATCTCGAGGTCGGCCACGTTACGCACTCGTTGCCGTGAACGGACGATGGTCATACCAAACAGATACACCAACAACGTGATCGTAAAGTAGGCGATAATCGTCAGCGTGTTCAACGACGTGGTCAGCGGCATGGCAGAATCCTCGTGTCTGGTTTGTGGAAGCCTTCTCGGAGGGGACTCGCGGCTGACCGTGTACTGAACTCGTTTGGTTTCGTGTTTCCAAGCTCTAACAGAATGACGTCTCAGTCTCAGTGCGTATTAGATCGGCGGATTTGGTCAATTGAAGACTGCCTGGTGGGGCACCGTCACTCTTCGCTTCGCAGCAGGGCGAAGACCCAGACGAGGCCAGTAATTTCCAGAAGGAGCGCCAGGAGCAGCAACAGACGGCCCAGGGGTTCGTCGAACATCAACTGCAAATGCGGGCGATGGACCAACAGCAGAAACAAATAGGCGAAGGGACCGATGCTGGCGACGATCATCGTACTGACGCGGCCCGCACCCGTGGCCGCCATCATTTGGCGGTAGGAAACCATCCGGTCACGGACGACGGCCGTCATGCGGTCGAGAGTTTCCGACAAATTGCCGCCGGCACCACGTTGAACGACGAGCGTTGTGGCGAGGATCTGCATTTCAATCAAACGGACGCGAGCGGCCATCGACCGCACGGCTCGATCGAACGAAAGGCCCATTTCGAGTTGCCGGCTGCATTGACGAAATTCCGTACCCAGCGGGCCGGTGACTTCCGCAGCGACGACTTCAATGGCTTGATCGACGCTCTTTCCCGCGCGAGTCGTTCGCGCAATCATGTCGAGCACGATCGGTAGCTCTTCGCGAATCCGGCCCATGCGACGCATGCGTTGAAAGACGATATACAGCAACGGCAGCAGGATGCCGACCATCGCTCCACCGACCCCCAACAGCGGGTCGTCTTCGAGGAATCCCAGGATCCCACCGGCGATGATCGCGCACAGCATCAACAGGAGAAAGAAGGCAGCCGCAGTGAACTCTGAACCCGATTCGAGCACCAATCGCTCGAAGCCTTGATCGATCCGGCCACGGAGCGACCGCTGCGGCGCTGCGTCGAAGACCGTCGGAAGTCGCCGCAGCCGGCGCGCCGGGAGCGTGGCTCCGGCCGCGCCTGCTCCCGCAAAAAACAAATCGCGAACCCACATCCCGGCCGCAATCCCGACCAGCGTGATGGCGACGAAGACGATGATCGATACGAGAGTGATGCTCACAGCGATGGTCTCGGGCGGATGGAGTGATTGTTTCTCGCAGACTTCCCCACCAAGGTTGTCCCAGTAGAGCGATGACTGACCAACAACTAGGTCGACACAGGAATCCGGCGTCGATCAAACAGTTCGTCAGCCAAGCGGAGACCGCTGGCGCGGAGGCGACTGAGACACTTGGGACGATAACCGGTGAAATAGAACTCGCCTTGGGCGACGCCAACATCGTTGATGCCGAGTTGTTCGAAACCAAAGATGTCTTCCAGGTGAAAGCCGCCGTCTTTCAGGCCAACAATTTCGGAGACTTGCATCACGCGGCGAACGCCACCCTTCAGGCGAGCGAGATGCACCACCAGCGAGATGCCGGCCATGATGTATTGCCGCACGACTGGGATCGGCAGTTCAAAACCGCTCATCGCCACCATCATCTCCAAACGCGCGAGGGAATCGCGGGCATCGTTGGCGTGGATGGTCGTCAGCGAGCCTTCGTGGCCGGTGTTCATGGCTTGCAACATGTCGAGTGCCTCGGCACCGCGGACTTCGCCCACGATGATCCGGTCCGGCCGCATGCGGAGTGCGTTGCGAACCAGCAGTCGCGGCGTAATTTCGCCCACTCCCTCGTTGTTCGGGGAGCGCGTCTCCAGGCGGATGACGTGCCGATGTTGCAGTTGCAATTCGGCGGAATCTTCCACAGTGACCAGCCGCTCATCTGTCGGAATGAACTTGGCCAAGGCGTTGAGCATCGTGGTTTTGCCAGCGCCCGTACCGCCGGAAATCAGAAAGCTGACGCGGGCGTCGATCGCAGCCGCCAGAAATTCGACGATTTCATGTTGAATCGACTGCCCCTCGATCAGGTCTTCAATCTGCAACGGGCTGCGGCCAAATCGGCGGATCGAAAGAGTCGGGCCATTGAGCGCCAGCGGTGGAATCACGGCATTGACGCGTGAGCCATCCGGCAGACGCGCATCGACCATTGGGCTGACTTCATCGATCCGGCGGCCCACTCGCGAGACGATCCGCTGAATGATCCGCATCAGGTGTTGCTCGTCGGCGAAAATCACGCCGGAGGGTTCCAAGCGACCGTGACGCTCGACGAACACTTCCGACGGATGATTGACCAGGATGTCGCTGATCGCGTCGTCATTCATCAGCGGCTCCAGAGGGCCGAGTCCGAAGACCTCGTCGAGCAATTCTCGCTGCAGCCGCTCGCGCTTCGCGACGTCAATCGACGGGGTGTATTCGGCAATCAACTCAGCACTGAGAATCTGCACCTCATGGGACAGCTCTTTTTCGGAAACATGGGCCAGCAACGACAAGTCGAGCGAATCGACCAGCTTCTCGTGAAAACGGACTTTCAGCCGCTGGTACTCCAGCTCACCCGTGTCGGAAATCACATCCGTGTCCGCATCGGGTGGTTCGAGCATCAGAGTTCTTGATTGAATGAACGGCACGTTTATTCCGTCCTCCCGTGATAATCCCCCGCGTGTTGCGCCGGGATCAACTTTGATGGTGTGTGGTTGAGGGGTCGGTCGGCAAATTTGCAATTCGCGCAGCAGGTCACAGGCGGTTGACATCAATCATCCGTGCTAACGTTGCTGAGCTGGCAGTTGGTTGCGGTCCATTCGGACAGTCCCGGTGATCGGGGTTTGCGCCGGCAGGCTCCCGGCCAACGGCGTGGAAATGCGTGTGTCGGTACTGACATCCGAGGTCGGTTCATCGAAGTTAATGACTTGCATCGCGCCGCCTCGGTAGATTTGCAGGATCCGTCGCTTGGGAGCGGGCCTGATTCCCAGCAGATCATCGAGAGTCAGACGCTCACTGGCATTACCGACAAACCGGTCGACGTGTTCTTCCGACCGATCGGCATCCGCCTTCTTGTCGGCTTTGTCGAGATTCACGACATCCGCATCCGCGATCCTTAACGCGGCAAAAGCTTCCGCTACATTCTTCGATTGACGAGCCGGCACGTTTTGGAATTCCTCATCCGGCGTGGGGGGCTGCAAACCTTGCTTCTGCTTGATGAGACCAGGCAGCATCCCCACTTCGACCGGGGCGAACTGGAAGTCATCCTTGGGATTTCGCAACGTCAGTGACAGGTCTCCGCGGCCTTCGACCACTTTCAGGATCTTGGCCTGTTGGGGCGTCACAGCAAACGTCACCGTGCTGGTGTTAAGGGCATTGGTCGACGGATCATTGCGGTTGCCGGACACGACGCTGACGTTGAACGCCACGACTTCAATGCGCTCCAGTAAAGTCAAAGTGACTTGCGGGCGGCTCCCTTCAGGTTTGGCTCGAAAGAGGACATCCACGATCGAACCGGGGACTGCGAAGCCGTTGACCGCACCAATGTTCTCGATGGGGACGGTCACCGCGCGATAGCCCGGTTGCAGCCGTTCGGCAATATCTGGCCCACCGCCGTCCTGGTAAAAGTCACCTGGATCAAATGGACGACCGGCTTGCACGGCCTTGCGCAGCGAGCGGCCTTGAATTTGTTGCGTGTTGCTGAGGAAGGTTAGTTTCTGGAATTCGCTTTTGCGGAATTGCTCCATTGTCATCCGTTGCGGAGCCAGGTCGTTGAGCGTCAGTTTTCGACCGGGTTGCAGGTCGGTGGCCGCTAACGGAATCGTCACCATTTCCGGAGCCGCTTTCGGTGCCGCAGCCCCGCTCGCTACGGGGCGTTGCAGAGTTTGACGCACGACGAACGCTCCCCCCAAGCCCACTAAGGCTGCCAGGACGGTGACCGTCATTGTTCCAGAACTAATCTTTGCCATGATGCACCTCGTATAAGTCGATTGATCCGTTTGATCCGTTAATTCTCAGATGCCCCTGGTACCGTCAGGTCGAGGCCCGCAGGAGCCGTCGCCGAAGTCCCATCACCAGCATCGTTGTCGATAAAGCTCGCACTGATGACGAGCGTGCCAAGCGTGTAGTTCAACGAAAACGATTGATCGATGTTCTCCAGGGCGACCGACAGATCACCCAATTCTTGAGTCACTTGGTCTCGGATGGTCACCCAGCCACACAATGTGCCCAGGCAGACCACAGTGACGAAGAAAATGTACGCCGAAGCGTCCACCACTCCCGATTCGTCATTCCAGAATTCCCGAGGCCACATGGCACTTTCCCTTTTGATCACGTCACTTGGCGATGCAGCGCCGAATCATCCTTGGATGACATTCCCACAAGCCCTCCTGGCCAGAGCAATCTGAGCTAGATGCCTTCGCCACTCGACGGCGCAACGATCACCAAACACTGTGTTCCCAAATCGCCGTTCTGATCCGCTCCGGCTCCCGGCTGCTCGCAGAAGTCCGGCGCGTCAATAAATGTCGAGCCGGCAACGCTCCCGACCGAGGCGGTGATCGCCGCGAACGAGAACGATTGATCGACTTCCGAGACCGCGTCGGCGATGTCCGCCAACTCCAGGACGACCTGATCTCGGACGGTGACCAACCCGGTCAGCAACCCGATCACGACAATCGTCATGATGAAAATCAGTTCCGAAGAGATCACGAATCCCGTTTCGTCCTGCCAAATCCGGACACTCATGGTTTTCATGGCACACTTTCTTGAAGCCGAGCCGGCGGAAACCGGCAGATAAATTAGTTTTCACCGCAGTTTGTAGGCTGCGGACCACACAGCTTCGTCGGCCGGGCTTGGGAGACAGGCTCCCCCAAGCCCTCTGACGATGCCGTTGAAGAGCAAACTCTTGAAACGGCCGACCGAAGTCGACCTCCTGGAACTGCATCCCAGGTCAGTTGCAAGCTGACCGTGTTTGCAGATCCGCGAAGCCAAACTTCTGGGTCAGAGATTTGGCTTGGCTTAGTTTGGTTTTCCACTCACTTCGTAGCGGTGAGGACAGAGGTGGTTTCGGTGCGACCTACACCACCTCTGTCGTAGCACCACCATGGTTGTGAGTCAGACGACCACAAGTCTTTAGACGCCGATTGCCAGTTGTGCCGGACTCGGGAGGAAACTCCCGAATCAAACATCGACTCATCCCAAAGGACATGTCTTCAAGACTGCTGACAGCCGTGACAGCCGTGAGCAACTCCACTAACAAAGGGCGACCGCTGACTACAAACCTTCGCCGCCGGCTGTCGTTCCAACAATGACCAAGCACTGCGGCAGAGCGCCGGGTGTTTGATCGTTGGTCGACGCGTCGGCTTCGCAGAAATCGTTCGTGTCCGCAAAGTTCACGCCAGCCGTGGACGACGCATGCGCCGTCACGCCACTGTATGAATAGGACTGATCGACTTCCGAGATGGCGTCGGCAACGTCACCCAATTCGCCCAACACTTGGTCGCGAATTGTGGTCAAGCCAGTCACCATTCCGATGACCAGCAGAGTTGCCACGAAGACGAGCTCGGACGAAATCACAAACCCGTGCTCATCGTTCCACAATTGAAGCAGAAACTTTCGCATGCAGATTCTCCTTTTTCAAAAGCTGCTATGCATGGTGAGACTGCCGAAGGAACACTCCGTCGGCACAATTGCTTGCAAGCGAATCTGTGCAATGCACCCGCCATGCCATTGACGACTCAAGTCGCAAGTCCAAGCCATATCGCTGTGTGGGGCGTTGTTTAGCCCATTAACCGCAGCCCCACGTTGACACTGTTTGCGCTTCCTCATGATGTTTGGTCGCCAGTGCATTCGGCACGCCAGACACTTCCCGTGTCGTTGCCCAGCCGGGTAATACTCAGAGCAATCTGACGATCATTCGGTCTTCGTTGACTCGGGTCACCTCGGTCTCTGAAGATCACACCTTTATTTTCGCGACTGTGAGGGAAAACGGATGCCGTCCCAACCTGAAATGAAACGTCGCGAACGAGAAACATCAGGACGCAGCACTGAGCGTTGGGATTCGTGAGGTTGACCGATACCGCAGGTTAGCGCTCCGCTCGGCAGACAACCTCTGTGGATTGGCATTGCACAGTGCGCAGTGCGCGCATAGAGCGATTCACGTCTTCGGCTTGGTCACCTGGAACCAACGGTTTCAGGCGGATGTCTGCGTGTCGATCCTGAACCACGGCTCATAAATGGCCAGTCGGCCGGCCCGTTTCTCAGAATCTGCGACCAGCGCTCCCGTTTCACTTTGCGCTTGCGCAACCCATCGATCGACACTTCAATCCGCACTTATTAGCGGCGCTGAAGTTGGCGCTACCCTGTGGTTCCCAAAGTTATCACCAAGTGCTGTCAACTTGGAATTCTCTCTCGCTGGCCGGGGTGGTTTCGCCACGGGCTGGCGAACGGGACGTCGCGGTTTTCAAGCTGCCAGGCTGCCTATGCCTGTTCGTGACAGGCAGCTCCCGACTGTCCGGTTTTTCTGGATCAGGGCCGCGTGGTGTTGGCATTTTCTGGTCTTCAGCGATCGGCGACACGACCTGGTCGCGGCGGGGCTCAACCGAGAGGATTGCCTACGAGTGTTTCCATTCCGTTCGATCTGTCGCTGGCTGTGTGCAGTTCGTGTCGACAACGCGGCAACCGGACGCAAGCGAACAGCCCGGCGAAGATCGCCACCAGCGACATTGCCAACCCGGCTTGCTTGGCTCGCGTGGTAGACCAAGCCACGCGCAGTGTTCCCGTGAACCCCGCCGGCACTTCAACACGCATTAACCCCAATTGAGTACGACTAATCGCGACTGGCAGGCCATTCAGCGTCGCACTGAAACCAATGGGAAAAAAATAATGCGGTAAAACGATCGCGGACTTCCCGGTGGTTTGTAGTTCACAGCTTAAAAGTCCTTGCTGAATCTGGTAGGCGCTAATCGTGGCGGGCGGATTGGAAACCGGTTGGCGCTGCCTGGGACTGATCTGATAACTCTGGGCACCACGTGGGAGCCATTCGTCGGCGAGGTCAGGTGCGAAGAATTGATCGGCGATTTCACTCGCGTTTCGAGGCTCAACATGCGCAGTCCTTTTCGGACTCGGGCGAGTTGCCGCCGGCCAGACCAACAAGCCGCACAGGCAGCACACCGCCACACAGTGCTGTCCGCGGCCGCGACATCCCGGCACGCTCAATCCCGCCAAACCAGCCATCGCCAATGAAACGAAAACCAGCAAACGCCAGGGAAACTGCACGCGTTCGAGCAGCGGTAAGTGGTCCCAAAACCAAACCGATTGGGGAGACATTAGAAACAAGCTCGCCACCAGCAACAACGTGCAAAGACCAACGACTCGGCGTTGCGCGATTTCCCACTGCCACCAGTGCCGCGCCGCGACGGCCAATCCCACTCCTGTCACAAGCGTGTGCAGCAGGCCCAGCTTCACCGGAATGGGGGTTTTCGTCACGCTGCGGTCGATCAACCACGACAGCGAAATGAAATGGCGTGAGTAATGATAGAAGCCGTCGAAAATCTGGCCGTCCCACATCTTCTCGACCGAAGCGTAACGGCTTTCCAGAAACACCGGCAGCCAATACACCGCCGACAGCCCGACGCCGAATGCCAGCACGGCCAGTCCGCGTCCGGCTGTCACGAAGGTCTTGGTGGAGATCGTCACGGCGAATAACACGAGTACCAGCAACGCATACATCGCCAGCGCGACGGCCGGGTGAGTCAGCACGACCGCCGCCGCCATGACCGCAGCCAGCACACCGAAACCACGTGATGGCTGCTCGCAAAAACGGACCAATCCAGACAATGCCCCCGGCACCAGCATCATCGCCGCGTACTCGGAGAGATCGCCACGCAGATACAGCTCTGTGTAAATGTAGGGAGCCGTCAGCAAGAAGGTGCCTGCGACAGCTCCCGCCCCGATCCCGAATCGATTCGCCAGCAGCGAGAACATTCCGAAATAGCCAATGCTCGAAAAGACCACCACCGCCAACCCCAACTGCTGCGCGACCGGCAGCGCTGACGGAGCCAAACTGGCGACGTAAAAAAAGCCCGGCTGGTAATAGTTGAAGAACGGAGCACCCAGACCACCACGAAAGTGGGGGCACCACTGCGGAAGCAAAAAACCGCTCCACAAACAATCGCGGAATTCGATCAGGCGCAAACCATACCCGTGGCCATCGTGGTTCTCAAAAAACTGCCCATGACCGACCGCGAAGAAGTATCGGCTGACGCCAATCGCGAGGACCAGCCCCCAAACCATGGCGGCGATCTGCGGCGGCGTCCAGCGCGACTCGCGCAACCCCCTCAGAGTGGGATCAGCGGGTTTCTGTTCGAGAGAACTCATCTCGTGCCTCCGGTGAAATTCGCACTCGCTGTGAAAGACCTCAGGGTGGCATGGGGACGGCAGCGGCCAACAAGTTTGATGGCGCACTCGACGAATCCTCTCAGGACGAGAGCGTCTCACGTCAGGTCTCGTCGTCCAGCGAGAACACTGGCAATGGCGTTGACTCTGGCGCGGCCCGCACGCGCACCGCGCTTGCGAGGAGTTGTCGGGCTCCGGGGTGCGGCCGGCATTCGACCATAAACTGGAAGGCGAAGAGCGTTGGCAGCAGTCGCGCCAGCCAGTTGGCGGTGGCTCCGAGGCAGCGGCCCCATTTGCCGCCGATCACGGCTTCAAACGGAACCCCGACGGGCTGGCAGCGTTCCACTTGGTAGCCACATTCGCCGAGCAGACGCAGCAATGAGCGGCGAGTGAAGAGACGCTTATGCGTGATGTCCAAGATGCCGCGTTCCGCATAGTTGAAGCGGCCCAACAGCAGGTTCAGCCGAATCGCAATGAAGGCGATGTTCGGCGTCGAGATCACGAATAACGGCGAGTTCCCGAGACTCGGCTGGGCACGGTAGCCGTGTCGCTGAGCCAACAGGAATTTCTCGGGGTCAGCCAGATGTTCAATCACGTCCAGCAGCAGCACCACGTCGTACTTCCAGACATCGACCGGGAGCGGTTCGGATTCCAAGTCGGCGGCGATAAATTGAGTCAACGAGTGTGTCTTCGGCTCGTGCAAGTCGATGCCGGTCACGCGAATGCCCAGTTCGCGGCAGCGTTCTGCGACGTGTCCCGGCCCACAGCCAATGTCGAGCAGCAATTGCGGGCGGGCGCGTTCGACGACTTGCAGAGCCATGCGGTGTGACGAGTACGGCAGCGCCGTTTTGTCGAAGTAGCGATCGGGTGTGAGTCGCCGCAGCTTGAGCGAACAGAGCATGCCCATCTGATGCAGCTTGAATTGCAGCGTCCTGGTCACGATGCCCCAGACCTGCCGCCAGCCGTGCAGACGACAGACTTCGCGAGTCGCGGCGGCCGGGATCGAGACTTCCTCAACGCGCGCTCCGGCGTAGGCGGCTTGCAGCAGGATCTCCGTGTCGAACAGAGCCTCGTTCGAATTGGTTTCGAAGGGAACGTTTTGCAGGAATGACGTTGAATAAAATCGCAGCCCGGTGAAATAGCTGCTCAGCCGCCAGCCAATCAGGGCATTCTGCAGCGACGTCAAAAAACGCGAACTCAGCCGTTGGAAAAATGGCAGTCGCGGGCGTCCACTCGCTGGTGCAGTGGACTTGGCAGCGGTGGGCGCGACGGACGAAGTGACTCGCGCACCGAGAATCACCTCGGCATGTGACTGACGCCAGGCGTCGATGAAGGTGGGCAGCAGTTCGGGGGCGGATTGCTCGTCAGCGTGCAGCAGCAGGACACCGTCAAAGCCGCCGTCGATCGCAGCTCGATAACCCAGCTTCTGACTGCCACCGTCACCTTGACTCGATCCGATTTGAATGATCGTGACGTTGTGGACCTCGGAGTCCGACAACCAACGAGCCAACCGGAATGGCCCGCTGTCGTCGGAAGCATCGTCCGCCACCAGAAAATGCACGTCCCGCCGATTCAACAACGTGCGCGGCACACGCTCGAACAGCTCACAAAGCCGCGACTCGAACTTGTGAGCGAGCACGTACACGAGCAACCGCTCTTCACCCTGGAGTGCCGCCGTCTGCTGCCGCCCGGCCTGCCAAGACGAGCCCGCATTCCAATCATCAACGTTGTTCGTCATCGCTCCGCCCCCTGGCCTACGCCTGCGCGACGATGCCCCCCCGCTTCCGCGTCGGAATGGAGGTCGGTTTCGAGCAACCGCACACCCGTTGTTTGGGGTTCACGAAATTGAAGACGCAGCAGATGGTTGTCACCCACGGTGTGCTGCGCGAGAACCTTCGCGGGTGGCAGACGCCGTCCGATCAACTTGAGTTTGTACTCCGGCTGCCCCAGCTCCATGTGGAACCACCACAGCGGCTGCGTACTCTCCGTTCCTAATTCACTGACGAACACTGACCAATTGTCGCGCAGGCTGTACTGGTAAAAACCCAGCGCGGGAATCGTCACGATTCGATATCCGTCGAGACGGTACTCGCGAAATCCCTGACCAATGTCGTGTCCATGATCGGACGAGCCGCGTCCCAAGTAATACGCCAGGATGTACCGCGTGCCGTCGTCCACCAGAATCAACTCGTCGCGCGGGACTACGGTTCTCAACTGGGCCACCGTCCGCCGCATCAATTCGGAAGTCGAACTTTTCGCAGTCGTCCAGAGCGCTCGGTAGGGGTACGCCCCAACCCAAACCAAGCCGGCGACAACAATTCCCAAGCGCCACAGAACCGACGGCCGGCGAAACAGAGGCACGGTGGCTGCGGAGACCAGCAGTGCGACAAAGGGCATGAGCCAGAGACAGTGTCGAGTCGATCCGAAGGGATAGATCTTGCCATACTGTAAGATCAGTGCGAGCACAAAAGGCACGCCGACCAGTAAGGCACGTTCGATGCGCTCGCCGCGGTGGACACGCAGGATCAACACGGCACCTGTCGCCGCGACGACCAGCATGGGAATCCAAACGGGGCCGAAGACCATTCCAAAAAAACGGCAGGGACTGAGGATCGTAAACGTCAGCCAGCCACCCCATGATTCGCCATACGGGTTATGCAACGTCCACCACTCCCACATGCCGCTTTGAGTGGAACTCCCCACGAACTCGCGAACATGTGAGACGTACAACCAGACGCAGGCTCCCGCTAACACAAATTGCGATGCGATCCACGCCCAGGTGGCTCGCGATCCGAGTCCCCACTTCAGCGATCGCGCGACTCCCACCACTCCCAACACGACGATCACCCACACCGCCGCATAGTGGCTGAAGAGCGCCACAGCCAAACAGGTCACTTGACCAATCAGCGGCCGGACTCTGCCGGACTCGCGGAAGCGTTCGTCAAACCACAACGCTCCCGCAACGAGCGCGAATAGCAGCGTGTAGTTCCGCATCGCCGCCGTGACCTGCAACATCGGCAGCGAACAGGTCAGCACAAACACACCCACGAGCGCCGAGTGACAATTCGTGAGACGGGCGATCCAGAGATAGGTGATCCAAGTTGCCACCGCGCCCAGCAGGATCGACGGCAGACGAAGTTGCCATTCGGAGTCCCCGAACTTCAGCCACTCGTGATACAGCAGAAACGACAGCGGCGGGTGGGTGTAGCTGCGGCTCGAATTCCACGACTCCGCCAACGACGGCTCATTGGCCGCATGGAAGTACATGGCCTCTTCGCAGTGCAGCGAGACGCGCCGTGCCAAGTCCAATTGGGTCAGCAAGCCAGCCAAAATGATCAGCAGGGCCAAGGCTGCGGACTTCACGGTCAGTTGCGGCTCGGTCACGGTTGATCGGCTTTCGTAGCGGATGCGTCTCCCATCCCCGCGCGCGACGCGTCGGCCAAGACGTCTGCCGGGTGGCGGCTACGCCACAGCGCGAGCGAGCGGCCGGCGTGACTGAGGAACGTGTAGTAGCGTTGAATTTCGACGTCGCTCAGGCCGTCAATGGTCTGCACGAGCCATTGTGATGCTCGGATCAAGTTGTCATCAGGAGGCAACACCTCGGTCGGGGCGAACGCCCACCATTCGAGCGTGTGGCCAGTCACCAACAGCCGATCGGCAATCGGCCCGAGCGGGCCAGTGATATTTTCCGGCTGAGGTCCATCCCGCTCAGTGCCGGGCCAGCGACTGTCCAAATAGCCGTCGGCATGTTGCGTTTTCACCAGCCGATCGGTGGCGTCTCGCAAATGCGCGAGGATTTTCTGTCGGACTTCTCGGCTCAGCCAGCCAAACTCTGCATCGGCTTGCAGCATCAACGCCAACGCATGGAGGCGGTGCTGTCCGTAACAGACACCGTGAGCCAATCGTTCGCGCATCAAACGCTCGGCCAGCAAGTCCCAGGTGACTCGCTGGCCTTCGGTCGTGAACCAACTGGGGACATGCGGCAAATAGTGTAAGAAGACCAGAGTGGACCATTCGTACTCCACTTGATTCAGGCTGAACTCACGAAACGCTTGATCAAACGCCGCTCGCAACGGCATCTCACCCAGCGGCGTGAGCACCGGATAATCGAGTGGAGTGCCACACTCCGCCAGTGCGGCCAGTGTGTGATCGACGTGACTGGCGGTCGCCTCGCCAGCCTTGGTTCGAAACGACAACAGCTCGGACTCGTCGCTCGTCTGAGGGAGCAGGAACGGCTTCGTTTTGTCCCCCCATGCAGTGACGAACGTCCGATGATCCAGCAATAACCGGCGCAATTCCTCACCCGAAGAAACGTCCGAATCTTCGAACCGTGCCTCGATCCCCCAAAACCGCAGAGCATGATCGACATGATTGATCTGCGGCTTCAGCCCTCGCAGCCGAGGCCGCAGTTTCAGGAGCACGCGCTGGAGTTGCTCATCATCCACCACATCCGGCCGATCGAACTGCGGTTCGATCAGGCGCGGTTGAGATTGTGGCTGCGGTGGTGTTCTCTCCGTCTTGATGACCTCATAACGATGCAGACCCCAAGCCAACGTCGCCCCCGCGACGAGAATCTGAACGACCAGCGCGACCCCGACGGTGCCACGACGCTGGGAATGAAGACGCAGGATGATTTCAGACATTGAGGAACTTCCCAGGCGTCAAAGCCGCGACCAACACCAAACGTCTCTTGCTCCCATGCCGTACAAACACCGCACACGCCTCCGACACCGATCTCATCGCTGAAGCATCGCCTGTTCGTGGTCGTCTTGTTCGTCGGCAGGCTTCAGCGCTCGTTTGCGGACGACGACGAGGCCCAGGTCATCCTCAAAGACGGTCTCCCAAGCTGGCATGCGTGCCAACCGTTCGACAAATCCCGTTTGCAGTTTCTTGCACACCACGAGAGTGTTGACGCGGTATTGATTCAGCAGCCTGTCGGTTGAAGGCTGGCCATTGTTGATGCTGAGATAATCCTTCCAGACCCGGCTGGGCACGAGATGCACCGAGTTCGTGGTGATCATCAACTCCAGTTGTGGTGGACCTTGCCAGACCAGCCAGTCACCCCACCATTGCGGGCCGCAAACTAAGCCTTGCGGCGGATGTTCGCGCAGATACTTGGTCACACCCAGCGGCGTGTCCTTGCTGTAGAGCAGCCGTTCGGGACGGGCGGCCCCGCCCAGGAACACACGACTTACCGGCGTGAAACAGATCGTCACCCAGGCCAACAACCCGATCACCGCCGTCCAACGGAATGAACGAGTTTGCAGCATCGGAAACAACTCTCGGCGGAAGCGATCAAACTCGCAGCGAGCCAGCACGTCTCCAAGATGCGGTGCCAGTACCCACATGACAACGGGAGCGTACCACGCCACCATGCGGACTCGCGCAGAGACCGCCACCGCGAACAGAGCCAGCGCGAATACATCGCCGACCGAGACGGATGCGCGACTGTGCCGCAGGAGCACGATCAACAACACCCAGGATGTCCCCACGGTGAAACCCTCGACCGAGACCATCTTGAGCGGATACCACTCGATGATGTCTTTCAAGTTCGGATGATTCGGGAAGATCAGCGTGTGAATCAAGAGGTCGATCCCGTAGGGGTTGCAGCACATTCCCAGGACCGAGACCTGAGTCGCAACGAGCCAGAACCGCCAATCCGCATCTTGCCACAACGCGGCAAACTGACGCTCGCGCCACAGCACTTCGACCGAACGCCCCCCCAGGTAACACGCCAGCAGCGCCACACCGACAATCGCCGATCCGTGCAGGTTGGCCCACGCCACGAAGAGAATTCCGATTCCCGCGTGCGTCCACAGCGGCGACGGTTGCGGGGCCGCGTTCTCCTGTTGGCCAAACTCACTGCGCCGGGCAAGCAGCCACAGCAACATCGCGAAGCACAGCAAACCGAAAATCTCCGGCCGAATGATCGAATGCCGGCCCCAGGCCACCATCCACGCAACGAAGGCTCCGATCAATGCCGCTCCACCGTGACGGTTCCGAAACCAAAACGCTCGCGCCAGAACGATGTAGGTCACCCAAACCGTGATCGCGAACAGGTGGCTCAACCATTCGTGGTGCCCCGCCCGAACGGCCAGCGCCAGGATCGTCTGCCCCAACCACGCCGTCGCGATGACAGGCACTCCCGCCGCCAACGGGACGAACGGTTCCTCCGTTGGCAGCCGGCGATGTTGCAGGATCCACTCCCCGTAGGCGACATGGCCCCAAATATCGGAATGAAACAGATGCAGATAACTGTGATACATGAAGAACAACGCCACTCCAACGGCCGCAACGAAGTGCCAGCCACTCAGCGCCCACGACGCTGGCAACTTCGACGTCAGCACCTGCGAGAGCTCATCGTCCGAGAGAGCGGTTCGAGCGTTGGTGTCCGTGTTATCCATGAGATGCAGCCGCCAGGGTCAATGAGTGCTGACACAAACTTACAAGACTCACGCTTCCACGAGGTCTTGGGCCGGAAAGCGTGCGGCGTCCGTGCCGTCCGGTGCGACATTCACGGTACGATCGACGATGTAGGTCGGCCGCGACCGGACTTGATCGAAGATGCGAATTACGTATTCGCCGAGCACCGCGATCCCCAGCGCGTTCAGAGTTCCGAAGAACGACGCGGTCAGCAGCCCTGACGTCCAACCTGGAATGGCCATGCCCGTCCAAACTTTGTGGTACAGCGTGAAGCCGATGACTCCAAGGCACACCACACACGACAACACGGCCACTCCATAGAACGCTCCCAGTGGAACCCCCGAGAATGAAAACACTGCCGTCTTGGCTAATTGCACCAACTGCCAGAACGAAACTCGCGGATGCTCATCATGGCGTGCCGCCCGCTCGACAGGCTCGCCGCATTGACGGAATCCGACCCAGTGCCGCAGGCCGGGATAAAACCGCGAAGCCTCCGGCAGGTTCATCAGCTCATTGACGACGCGCCGATCGATCAATCCGAAGTTACCAGCGTCCACGGGAATTGGAGTGGACGAGATGCTCTGCAACACTCGGTAGAACGTGCGAAACATCAATCGCTTGACAGCGTTCTCTTTGCGTTTCAGTCGAATCGCGTAGACGACCTCAAATCCCGCCTCCCACTTCGCGAGGAAGCGGGGAATTGCCTGCGGGTCATCTTGGAGATCGGAGTCCATCACCACGACCGCGTCCCCATCCGCCGCAGCCAACCCCGCTTGCAAGGCGGCTTGTTGCCCGAAGTTTCGCGACAAGTGGATGACACGCACGCGCGAGTTTGCTGCGGCAATTTCATCGAGCAGTTCGGCACTTCCATCAGACGAGCCGTCATTGATGTAAACGATTTCGTACTCGTAGACCGATTCGGAGCAAGCTTGGCTGACTAAAGAAGTGAGCGTTCGCAACACGGCGACTTCATTGAACACCGGCATCACGATCGACACGAGCTTGCCGCGCGACGGAACAGTCACCAGGGGCCGCGAGTTCTCAAGCCGCGTCGACATGTTTCAGCACTCCGACAATCGATAGACCAAACGGGACGCCCAGTCGCAGTAGCAACCGTCGTTCCATCGACGCGGCTCGTAGCAAAAGGCCGTTCACACGCGGTGAGACTCGCGGGAAGTCCGCCTTTTGCCGCGCGGGACGGAATTTCTCCCAACAGCGAGTCGCCACTGCCGCCGGAAACGTGAACGAGTTCCAATGCGTCACCCACTCCAGCCGCAATCCCGCCGCCGAAGCTTGCTCCTTCAGCATCGCCGGCGAATAACGGCGATAATGACCCAACAATCGGTCCCACTCGCTGAACAGCCACTGATACGAGGGGACCGTGATAATTGCGGCACCGTCCGGTCGTAAAACGGTCTTCACATGTGACAAGACTTCGATCGGGCGTGCGACATGCTCGATGACATCCAACAGCACGACTGCTCGCAGCGACTGGGGTTCGACCGGCCAAGGCTGTTCAAGATCGTGAACAGCGACACGCGACAGGCCTTTCTGTCGGCCCAATTCGACCGCTTCGGGCATCACGTCGAAACCGGTCACGTCGTAACCGAGTTGTGAAAACTCCAAGAGATTTCGAGACGAACCGATGCCCCCTTCCACTAGCAGACCTGGTGGAGGCGCAAACCGCTTGAGTACCTTAGTTATCAGTTGGCGCTTTGCGACGTGCCACCAATACCCGTCTTCAAGCTCTGCTAACTCGATGAGATGCTGTGGTTGCATAGCGTGGTTGTGTCTGTGTGTCCGTCCGGAAGCGCCGGATCAGATATTTGGGGAACTCTGGCAGAAAGTTGGCGCACCGCCGAACGGCTTCAATTCTTAATGCGTCACGGGGAATAGCATTCGCTAAGCAGGAGTCGTACCGAAAACCTTGAAGGATTCAGACATGCCGGCTGCTCCTGGCGACGAGGGAACTGCCCCCCGCTCAATCGCACTTCCCTCGTTTTGTTTGGTGGCACTGCTACTGCTCGCGACGCCGCTTTTCCTGCGAATGCCGCTAACGAACGACGCCATTCTGTTCGACTTACAAACGATGTTGTTTTCCGAGGGAGCGATACCGTACCGGGACGTATTGGAGCCTAATCTTCCAGGAGTGTTCTGGATTCACTCGACCGTTCGCGGCGTGCTCGGAAACAGCTCGGAGGCGCTGCGGCTATTCGATCTGGCGGTGATTACCGCTGTGACCTGGCTGTTCGGCGGGTTGGTGATGAAATCCGGAGGAACTTTGCGGTCGGCAGTGTGGTTGGGCGTGGCAGTGTTGACGTTCTATTTTGGTTCCACCGAGTGGTGTCATTGTCAGCGTGACACCTGGTTGCTGTTGCCGATCTTGGCCGCAACTTGGCTCAGGTTGTATCGCCTCGGACGTGATTTGCCGCTGACCGCCGCCCTGAGCTTAGTGGAGGGACTGCTGTGGGGAGCCGGAGTGTGGCTGAAGCCGTATGCCGCCTTGGTGGCGATCGCCGTGTGGCTCGTAACGCTGCGAGGATTCCGGTCCCCTCGGCAGGGTCTCATCGACACCGTCTGGGTTCTGCTGGGGGGCCTGGTTGCCGGAGTGAGCGGCGTCGCGTGGCTGGTACAATCCGAAGCGTGGCCGCATTGGCTCGAAACCATGCGGCAGTGGAACCCACGTTATCTCGCCGCGGGCCGAGAAAACTGGGTCTGGCCACGTTTCCAAGCGATGGCCTGGCGGATGCAACCTTGGTTTGCGCTGCATTTGTTATCGCTGCCGTTGGCAGTTTACACGCTCCGACACTTTTGGAGACATCCGCGCGATCCGGCGGTGGGTGAACTACCATGCTTGGCGTTGTCAGCAATTTACTTGGCGACAATGGCACATGTGTTCCTGTTACAGCATCTTTTCGATTACGTCCATGCTCCAGCCGTGATTTTGGCAGTGGCGGTGGTCGGAACGTGGCTGTCTCAACCGCATCGCGCACCCTGCTGGCGAGTCGCTGTGCTGGCGTTTGGAGTGTTGGTTTTGACCAGTTCGCCGCTCTTCAATCGGCAGCGAGTCCGTTTGTGGTGGGCCTGCGTAACTCAGCCCAGCAGCCCCAAACTTCAAGACCGCTTGGCGCTACTGGCAAATCCGAATCGCAGTCACCTGGAGCGTGTCGCCGAATTCCTGCAACAGCAGTCGCCACAGCAGCGCGAAGTGTGCGTTTTCAACAGCGATCTCATTGGATTGTATCAACGATTGGAACTGCGCCCGCCGACTCGGTACGTGTACCTCTTCGAGCTGTTGATGTACTTCCCGAACCAGCGTGAGGTGATCCTCGCCTCTGTGACGGCTTCGGGACACCGTTTTGTGGTGACTGATCTGGCCAGTTGCGGCATGCCGATTTCTCAAGCGCTGGCGGTGGGCCCCGACGGTCCGACCGCACCACCTCCCGCGTATCGCGCGGTGAGTCGCCGGAACTATCCGTGGTCACAGCGAGTGGTTTTTCGATCGGGAACGTACCTCGTTCACGAAATCACTGGGCTGAGCAACAATTCCTCGGTGTCGCCCGCGGAAGGATCGCCGCCAGTCGAGTCCTCGATCGCAGACCGGTAGCATGGTCCTGCATTGCCAATCTCGGATCTCTCGCGAACCCCAACGGACCCTCAAGTCACAATCCAATGCGGAGCAGGGGGATAAGAGCAGCGCTGATCAATGTGCGGACCAAGAGAGTCAGCGAATCAGCGGCGAAGTTTCTGACACGGGAACAATATCGGCAACGGTTTCGTCGTCGATCAGGCCGAGACGCCGGAGCTTTTTGTAGAGACCGACGCGGCTAATACCGAGAGCCTTGGCTGTTTGAGTGCGGTTGTTGTCGTTGGCTTCAAGCGCAGCTCGCAGCATTTCTTTCTCACTTTGAGCGACGCGCTCCACCAGTTTCCAAGACGATTTCGACTGTTTGCTCGAAGCGGCTGGTGCGAACTGCGCTTGAATGACTTTGTGTGACAGGTCGTTGACGGTCAGTTCTTCGTTGTCACAGAACAAGGCCGCTCGGCGCAGATGGTTTTTGAGTTCACGCAAATTGCCGGGCCAATCATGAGCGTGCAGTGCCTCCAGAAAATCCCGATGCACTCGTTTGATCACGATATCGTGTTCACGAGCCAGTTCCTCGATGAACTGCATGGCCAGGGGAATGAGGTCGAGCATGCGTTCGCGCAATGGAGGTAAGAGGAACTCCAACACGTTCAGGCGATAGTACAAGTCGAGCCGGAACTTCCCTTCATCCACGAGCTGTTGCAACTTGATATTCGACGCAACGATCAGCCGTGCCTCGGACTTGCGGGCTTCCGTCGAGCCGACCATTTCGTACTCGCCCTCTTCGATCACCTTGAGCAGCTTGGTTTGTTGCTTGAGGTCGAGCACGTCCACTTCGTCGAGCAACAGCGTGCCCCGTCCCGCCGCTTGGAAGCGGCCGATTTTGTTGCGATCGGCCCCCGTAAAGGCCCCTCGGGTGTGGCCAAACAACTCGCTTTCAATCAGGTCGGCAGGCAACGCTCCGCAGGCGAGATGCTGAAAAGGGTGTCCGCGCCGGGCAGAGATCGAATGCACAATCTTGGCGAGCGTTGTCTTGCCGGTCCCGGTCTCGCCAACCAGCAGGATTGTGACGTCGCGACTGGCGACTCGCACAAGGTCGTCCACGACCGCAAAGAACTCCGGCGCATAAGTTCTCAGCTCGATCCCGAATGCCTGAATATGCCGGCATTTAGGGACGGGGCGAGGGACAGTTTCAGCAAGGTGATCCAACAACCGCTGCGGATCGGTCAACTGCTGATCATCGCGCCACAAGAAATGGTCAGTCGCCAAGAGCGCTAAATCGGCGGCGATTGACGTGGGGTAAAAGTCGTCACCAATCGTGAACAGGCTGATGGTGCGAAGCGCCCCGTCGATGATTTTCCGTAACAGCGACGCGGTAATCTCGACGGAGTGCGAGCTGCTGGTATCGACCAGCAGAATGGGCACGGTTGCAGTCGCTAACTCCTTGATCGCGGATTCCGCATCGGAAATGTGGCGCAAACTGAATGGGGTTTCGTGGAAGAACTGACCGAGCCGTTGAGCGAGAGCCTCGTCGCCGAGAAACCAGGCCGTCCTGTCCATGGTGGGGAGCGCCTTTCACTGAGGGTCACAGGAGGAAGTGCCAGTCAGCGACAGTATGAATTGAAAACAACATCTTCGCTTTCACAGCTCAATTGAATCTGTTCACCGCCGCAAATGACACGCCAACGATCCGATGCGTTTCCGCCAGGAAGCAGGAATTTCGTTACTGCATCTTAAAGCCCCGCAACCGCTGTATGACTTCAAAACCCCGCAACTGCATCTTCCTGACTTCCAAATCCCGCAAATAGTGGACTGTCACCGTTATCGTCGGTAAGCGCTTTGAAAAATGATCAGCGGCGCATCACCGAGTGATCGTGAGCGCTTCATAACTGAAGCGATAACCCTGACTGGAGAGCGATAACCCTGGCTGGAGGGCGACTTCCAACGCCGATCTGTGCCCATCGTGTTCGGGGAAACGCCGTTGAAACCGCTTGCGATGACCGCTTTCACCTGAGCTGGAATTATTGGCGACACGTCAATCAGTTTTCGAGCTCGCGAAAGAGGTGGGTTGTCGAGGCATCCAAAATCTCGTCTTCCCAGGCCGCCACGCGACCAGCCTGACAACCACGAGTTATCGTGGACGTGATCCTGTGTCCCACGGTTAGCGCAGTTGACGCGCACTGCTTCGTCGATTTCTGTTGAACCGCCGCTAGGCTCGGTCGGGGATGGTTTCCGTCTTCGAGAACTTTCGGGGGATTGTACTCGCGGCATGGAATAGCCTTTGCGTCGTTTTCCGCGGGCTCTCCTCGCGCGCTGAACCAAGGATGCATTGAATGACGCAGCTCTCTGTCATCGTTCCAACGTTTCGAGAAGCTGAGAACTTAGCCGTGCTGATCCCTCGGCTGCAGCAAGTCTTCACGGATGCGAACGTTGCCGGCGAGGTGATCGTGGTGGATGACAACAGCCCGGATGACACCGTCAACGTCGTTCAGGGGCTGAGCCAAGCCTATCCAGTACGCTTGATTGTCCGACAGCACGAGCGAGGATTGTCGAGCGCCGTGATCGCCGGAATGCGAGCGGCCGTTGGTGACGTATTGCTCTGCATGGATGCCGACTTGTCGCATCCGCCGGAGGACGTGCCACGTCTGTTTCGGCAGGTGACCGCGAACACCAGCGGTCGATTGTCCGACTTCGTGATTGGAAGTCGTTACGTGCCGGGTGGCTCGACAGAGTCGGGGTGGGGTTTGGGGCGCTGGTTGAACTCGAAGGTGGCAACCTGGCTGGCGTGGCCATTGGCTTCGGTGCGTGACCCGATGGCCGGCTTTTTCGCGTTGCCACGCGAGGCATTCCTGCGCGCGGCCGAACACCTGGACCCGATCGGTTACAAAATCGGCCTCGAACTGTTGGTGAAAACCAAAGCGCAAACCGTCACCGAAGTGCCGATCGAATTCAAGAACCGGCTGCATGGGGAGAGCAAGCTTTCGTTGCGTGAGCAGCTCAACTATCTGCGGCACCTAGCGCGGCTGTACCGATTTCGATTTCCGAGGCTGACGCGGTTTCTGTCGTTTGGCCTCGTCGGCAGCAGCGGGGCCGCGGTGGACTTGCTGACCTTCATGTTGTTGCTGAATTCCGGTTTGTCTCCGTTGCCGGCAGCCATACTCGCGATTTGGATCGCGATGACCAGCAACTTTGAACTGAATCGCCGCTTGACGTTTGCTGATGGCGACCGCAGTTGGGGTCAGGCTTATTTTTCGTTCTGTCTGAGTTGCCTCTTCGGAGCCGGCGTCAACACGGGCGTGCGTGTCGGACTGATGTCCTCTGTGAACTGGTTCAGCGGACACGCGTGGGGGGCCGCAGTGCTTGGGATTTTGTCGGGACTGGTCTTCAACTTCTCGCTGTGCGAGCGGTTTGTGTTCCGTAAGTCACGTGGAACACGCTTCCCAGGAGCTTCGCAGCCACAGGCATCGAGTTCTGCCGAAGACAGACACATTGAAAGCGTTGCCGACAACGGCGGCAATCTTGCGCAGTGCGCAGGGACGCGGGGCCAGGGCACAAAGAATGTCACGCCGCGTGGCTCGTGGCTGTTTCGTGGTCTGCTGTTGGTCGTGGTCGTCGTGTCCGTGCTCTGGGCGAAATCGCTGTTGTCGCAAAGCCAAAAGCCGCCGCCGGAGCCGGCGGAAAAACCGCTCAGCGATCCCCGAACTGTCGACCTCGCGGAGCCGGTTCCCGCGAACACAGATCAACGCTTGGCCCCCAAGTCGGCGAGTGGCTCGTCCGGCCTGATGTTGTCAAAGTATCGCGAGTTTGGTTTTTCGGATGTCGATATCGAGCAGCGACTGAAGGGCAACGTTCGCTACCTGGCGTCGGACGAATTGGAGGGGCGCGGGCCGCAAACGGCAGGGCTGGACAAGGCTGCGGAATTCATCGTACACGAATACGAGAAAGCCGGCTTAAACTCGAATCCGACAGGGCAGGGAGCCTTTTTTGAGTTTCCGCTACTGGCACGCGAGGTGGAGCCTACCGTGTCACAGGTGGCGCTGCTGGACTCCAACCGCGTGGGACAACACCTGACCCCCACACGAGACTTCTCCAGTGTGGTCGTGACCAAGACGAAACAACTGTCGGGGGGATTGGTGTTCGCTGGATTCGGCATCTCCGCACCAGAGCACGGGTATGACGACTTCGCTGGCCTCGATGTGTCAGGCCAGATCCTGATCGTGCTGCGTCAGGAGCCGGCCCACGAAACTTGGCGAAAGCTGGCCGCCGAGCAAGGCTTCACCACGCACGCGTTGCTGCGGACCAAGATTCGGAACGCGATGTCACACGGTGCGGCTGCGGTGGTCTTGTGCGACGCGAATGCCACAGACCCGCGAGATTCGAGCGACCACCCAGGCGAGCTGTTGTCCCATAACCTGACTTCCGAGTTTCCGGACACCAAGATGCCAGTGATTCACGCGCGGCGGGAGGCTTTGGGGACGCTGCTGGCGAAGACGGCGGAATTCGATCTGGGTGCGGCCGAGGCGGAAATTCACAAGACGTTGACGCCTCAAAGCCGGCGGCTCATGAACGTGTCGATGTCGATTCGAGTGGAACGGCCGCAAATGTCACGTACCTTGAAGAACGTCATCGCGACGGTCTCCTCCGACAGCCTTCGGCGTGACGAGACGATCGTGGTTGGCGCGCACTACGACCATCTGGGACGAGGTGGCTGGGGTTCGCTGGAACCGACCCATCGCCACGAAATTCACAATGGCGCGGATGACAACGCGTCGGGGACCGCCGTGCTGCTGGAAGTGGCTCGGCAACTCGCCGCACGAGAGGCTCTGAACCCGAAAAGGCCGTTACCGCGTCGCGTCTGCTTCATCGCGTTCAGCGGGGAGGAACTGGGGTTAATCGGCAGTAATAAGTATGTGCATGCTCCGTGGTTTCCGATTGAACGCACCGTCGCGATGCTTAATTTGGATATGGTTGGCCGGTTGCGAAATGATCAACTGACGGTGTATGGCACAGGAACCTCGTCCGTCTGGCCGCCGCTCCTACGCCGTTTGGCAGACAACTATGGCTTGAACGTGTTGTCCCGCGAGGGTGGTTACGGGCCTAGCGATCACGCCTCATTCCACGAGCGCGGAGTGCCCGTGCTCCATTTTTTCACCGGCTTTCATTCCGACTATCACCGCCCGTCGGACGACCCCGATACGCTGAATTACGTCGGTCTTCGCAAACTGTCCCGCGCGGTTGCCGAAATGGTGGTCTCACTCGCCGAGATGCCCGAACGCCCGCACTCTTCCGCGCCTCAGAGGGATTTGGCGGAATTCGATCTGTCGATCTCGTTGCGCGATGTCGTCGGCTCGTCTCAACCTCCGGTGCGGTTTCAGTTGGGAGTGCAACTGGCTCCGTCAACAATTGGCGGAGTGCTCGTGGAACGCACGATCCCGCAAAGCCTCGCTGATCGCCACGGCTTGCGATCAGGCGACGTGATCCAAACGATCAATGGCGAACTAGTCGATTCTCCCTCCGCCGTAATCACTCAAATCCAGAAACACACTTTCCGTGATCCGCTCTCCCTGAGCGTGACTCGCAACGGTTTGCGCATGAAAATCAACGTGTCGGTGCTGGATTAGCGACTTGTTAGTTGTGCATGCTAATTCCAAGTGCTGCGTTGGTCATCGTATCAGAAAAAGGCCGGGGCGTTCACCCCGGCCTTTCGCATTTCTAGTTCAACGTCGCGTACTTGCGTTCGACTTTCGCAACTTCGGTCAGTAATCGCTCAATTGACCAAGTCTCAGTTGCGAGACCAGCCGCAACGGCTGGAGTGCTCTTCAGCGTGCTGTGGACGCGGGTGAAGTTGTAGGCACAGTACCAGTACCAGAGCGAGAGCATCGCCTCGTGATTCTCCCATTTCTTGCCGTGGGCGCTCGTGAGCCGCGTCATCCGTCGCACGTGCATCCGCGTCGAGAGATTGTGACGCTCCACGATGCTCGTTCCGATCCGCGATTGATCCGGGTTGCCACACACGACCTTTCGTTCCGTCTTTATGATCGTCGGCGGAGAGTACCGCCGACGCTCAGCCTCTTGTGGGTTGGAGTAGCTCTTCACGATCTGGCCGAAGTTCACACTATAGCCAAACGCATCGGGGATCGAGGTCTGGTACGGTGTGAATCCGTCGGTTGAGATTTGGAATTGCCCCGACGTTGTAGCGCGGAGTTGCTGCGCGAAGTCTTGCGTGTTGTCGGGGTCACGCTTGCCGACTCGGGACGCGAGCACGAGTTTCGTGGACCTTTCGATGGCCGTGAAAAACGCAGCAGTCGCCGACTTCGGGTCCGTAGCCTTAGAGCCAAGCGGTTTTCTCTTTGCAGCCGACGAACCCCTCCAGGACAAATTGAGTTCAACTTCCTACAAAACTCCTGTCGGGCTTGCGCTGCGTTCGGGCATGACCGCAATACCAGCATTCATTCCCGGTGGTTGATCGCCGACCGTACTCGCAAGCGAGACGCATTTTGAAAAAACCTCTCTACCTCACGCTTCAGCCCAGTGAGCAGACCATCGTGACTGCTGCGGCCACGATCTATGCCGCCTACATCACCGCCGGACGAGTCGAAGAGGACAAAGAGTCTGCTTGGATGGATCGCGCCCTCCAGGCCGCGTTTCGAATTGCCAAAGTGACGGACGAAACCGTCCAGGCGGACAAAGAACTCGACTGAGCAGCTAGACCACTTTGCTGGAAGTACCTGAGGCGACCGCGCAGTTTTCAATTGGAATCCACATCAGAGACCGTCAGGAAGTTCAAGAAAGATCCCGTATGAATCTTTGCGGCAGTGAATTGGTCGGAGTTCGCGAACCATGTGAGCAACTGGTCGGCCACATGGCGACGGACGAACTTGCGGAACTGTGGGAGCGTGCGACATCCAGAATCGTGAAGTACGGATTTTCCATTGAATACGGCCAACTGGAACCACCGCGTACCGGCACCTTCGATGGTCGGCGGATCGTGATCGATCCGGACGTGGGCCTGGAGATGCAGTGTTTTATTTTGTTGCACCTGTTCGGTCATTCGGTCCAATGGGTCGCGCCGTCGCTGGAACACAAACTGGATGCGCTGCAAAACACCTCGCAGAAGGAACGATTTCTCGAAGTCCTGCATGATTACGAATTCGAGGCTGCTCAATTTGGGCTGCAATTGCTGCATGACGTGGGCGTCACGCACTTGGACTCGTGGTACTCGGACTTCGTGGCGACGGATTGGCGATACGTCGAACGGTATTATCGCGAAGACAAAAAGATTCCGCCCTGGGACGAATGTGTGGCGACTGGCCAACCTCTGGTTCATCCTGTGGCCATCCCACCGCTGAAACACCGCTTAGTTCAAGTTCGATTCGCGTTTTGAACGCATCAGGGAATCCAATCGTTGTTCAGACAACGAAGCTGATTGACAGTCGGAACGGTGAGGGATATCAACCTTCCTCGCTTCTCAACATGGCATCTCTCAACATGGCATCTCTCACGTCCCAGCTTGATGAAAGGCTTTGGCATGATTTTCCAAAAAATGTGGGCCGTACTCGGAGCACAGGTCAACAAACTGGCCAACTACTTTTGGACCGCTGATCCGATCGCTCAGATGCAGTACGAATACGACACGGCCGTCGCGCAACTGCAAGACGGACGCAAGGGCTTGGAACAGTATCGGGCGCTGGTCGAGCGAGTTTCTCTGCAAGTCACCAACGCCCAGAAACACGCCGCCAACTTGGAAGCCAAGGTGAAAGCCTATCTGCAAGCGGGCGATCGTGAGACTGCCGCCAAGTTCGCCTTCGAAATGCAGAAGGCCAAGAGCGAACTCGAAGAGAATCAGGCGCAGCTCAAGATGCACGAAGAGGCGTACAACAACAGCCTCGAAAAGATCAAACACGCCAGCAGCAAGCTCGCCAAGGTGCGCGAGAAGATTCAGAAGTACGACGCCGAACTGAAAATGAGCAAGGCGGAATCCGAGATCGCTCAGCTCGCGCAGTCCTTCAATTTCGATGTCACCACCGACTTCGGTCAGATCGAAAACGTCATTCAGGACAAGATCGGTTTGAATCGAGCCAAGTCGCGTGTTGCGGCCGATCTCTCGCAAGAAGGTGTGGTTGACATCAAGCGCGAACAAGCGGCCGAGAAAGTCATGGCCGATCAAGCGCTGCGGCAGTTCGAGGTGGAGATGGGACTGGTCACTCCGGAAACCGCCGGCGTGAAGGAAGATCAAAAGGAACTCGGCCCAGCGACGGTGACGCAAGCGGGGAAATGAAATCTG
Source organism: Candidatus Kuenenia stuttgartensis (assembly GCA_945904015.1). GTDB lineage: Bacteria > Planctomycetota > Planctomycetia > Planctomycetales > Planctomycetaceae > SXKJ01. The sequence continues at coordinate 32,174 of CAMDPK010000073.1, forward strand.
AATCGTCAGATTTGAAATCTGAAATTTGAAATCTGAGATTTGAAATCCCATCCATGAGCGAACCTGACAACAAGAACTCTGCTGCTGACCTGACCTCGTCGCTTCCCGCTTGGAATCCGACCTGGGCGAAGGAGTTGGCCGATCTGTATTTCTCAGGCACGATCAACACGTTTGTGCTGCACGGCGGCGTGCATGATTTGGTTCGGCAATCGGCGGCGGACGGCAAAGACAGCTTCACGTCTCTGAGCGACTTCTTGGCCTCGCAGGTCTTTGGCTCGTGGGACATCGTGTTGAGCTACGATCTGGGTCGCGGGCTGCAGCCGCTGGCGGGAGCGGACTCGAAACGATTGCAGCAGATGATGCAGCACGTCACGGCATTGCTCGGCTCACCGAATACTTGGACCCGCGACCCGGACAAAGTGCTCGACCAATTGGAGTCGCTGCTGCAACGGAATCTGCTGGAAGACAACATCGCCAATCGCAAGCGGATTGGTTTGGTTTTCGAGCATGCTCAGTTCTTGGTACCAACGGGCGATCTGGCCACTGTGGCGCGCGGGCAGGCGTCGCGGTTGGTTCGATTCCTGAGTTGGGCCTCGAATCCGTATCTCAAGCGGCTCAACATGGCGTTCTGCCTCGTGACGGAAAAGCTGTCCGAGATCAGCGAGCGGCTGGTCAATAATCCGTATGTGGCGTCGCTGGAGATCCCACTTCCGAGTGCTGAAGACCGACGACGATTCGTGGCGGCGACGGCACCGAATATCTCCGGCGATGGCCTGACCACAGAAGGTTTGGTTCAGAATTCCGCAGGGCTGAGTCTCGTGAATCTGAATGTGCTGTTGTCGAACGCCAGCGCACGCGGCCTCGACCCCAAGCAGTTTCGCAAGCTCAAGAAGAACATGATCGAGCGGCAATGTCAGGGGCTCGTCGAGTTCATCGAACCGCCGCACACGCTGGACTTGATCGTCGGCCAGCCGGAAGCGAAAGCTCGTTTGGTGCAAGACGCGAAATGGATTGCCGAAGGGAAGCTCGATACCGCTCCGATGGGGTATTTGTTCTGCGGTTCCGTCGGCACCGGGAAGACGTTCTTGGCCGAGTGCTACGCCGGTTCAATGGGCATCCCCTGTTTGAAGCTGCGGAACTTTCGCTCGAAGTTCGTCGGCGAGACCGAGGGCAATCTGGAGCAAGTTCTGACGGTCTTGAAGTCACTCGGCCCGGTGGTGGTGATTGTCGATGAGGCGGATGCGACGCTGGGTGATCGGAATCAAGACGGAGACTCCGGAACGTCGGGCCGGGTCTTTTCGATGATCGCTCAGCAAATGGGAGACACGAAATATCGCGGGAAGATCATCTGGATGCTGCTGACGTGCCGTCCCGATCTGTTGCCGATCGACTTGAAGCGACAAGGCCGCTGCGAGGTTCACATCCCGCTCTTCGCACCGACGACCAGCGCGGACATCGCCGCGATGTTTCTGGCGATGTCGAAGAAAAACAAAGTGCCGCTGGCAGCGGACGCGATCCCCGATGTCTCGCCCGACCGCCAGTTGAGCGGTGCGGATTTGGAAAGCATCCTCCTCGCCGCGCGGCGTGGGGCCTTGTCCAACGGACGAGATCTCGTCGAAAAGACAGACCTCGAACGAGCGATCGCCGAGTTCATTCCGTCCTCCGAAGGCTTGGAAAAAGAGATGCAAGAAATTGCGGCGGTCCTCGAATGTACCGAACGAAACTTCCTGCCAACCAAATGGCGAGAACAAATTGGCTCACCCGAAGCGCGAGCCAAGCTGCAAGAACGCATGAGCGTGCTTCGCCAGTTGGTGGAGAGCTGATGAGGGATCTCCAACGGTCTCGTGAACGACAGGAAGTGTGCGAAACAGATTTCAAATTTCAGATTTCAAATTCATAACTCGAAGGATTTCACGATGGCTGATTCCCCCGCGCGGCAAAGCTGGCTCGATGACAAGTCGGCAACGACGTTGATTGACGATTACACGCAGAAACTCGTCACCTTCATGGAGGCCATCTCCGATGGGCATGTGGATGATGCGGAATTGGCGGCTCAGGAGCAGCGGCTCGTCGCGCGGATGAAAGAAGTGGAGCCGTCGCTCAATGATGCACTGCATGACAAAGTCACGCGGCTGTTGTGCGAACTGAGCGCCTTCAACGTGATGCAGACTTTGCACTCGTTACAGGCCAGCCGGCCGCAGACGAAGTTCCAGGGATAGGCGGCGAAGCCGCAGGAACGTAGCCGTCACCGCTCCGCGTGACGAGCCGAACGCTCCCTGCGGCCCGGAAGAACGCACTGGGTTTCTCGGAGCACTCGGCTCGTCACGCGGAGCGATGACGGCTACATAAAATCGACCTTCAATAACAGAAAGCAAATCATGGCTGGACAACCGAAAGTTCCGTTCTATCTCGCTGTGGCAGGTGTCGTCTTCGGGTTGATTGGGTTCGCGATGTTTCGTGCGGATGTCTTCGCGCCGAAGGGGAAGCAGGATCAGCCCAATGACGTCATTGATCTGAAGAAGCTCGGCGGTGGTGGGGACGAGTTGAAGCCCGGCGCGGTCGAGGCTCACGACGATTCGAGCGTCACAACGCTGAAGGAATACGCGTTCAAGCCGTCGGAGAGGCTCCCTCCCGTAAAAGGGATCGCGGCCTACAAGCCACTGGCCGACAACACGGTTCGCTTCGCGCTCAATGTGTGGGCCGGGTGGGCTCCGATCATTCATGCGAACAACGGATTCAAGCCGGGGAAAATTTGGAAGGCCGCGGACGGTAAAGACTTCAAAGTCGAGCTGGTGCTGATTGATAACCCGATCGAGATGCGCGACGCCTACGCGGCCGGCGATGTGCAAATCGGCTGGGCCACGCTCGACATGTTGCCGCTGTTCGTCGATGGCTTCGTCGATTCGTCGGGCAATCCGAAAGACAGCCGCGTGATGCCGCGCGTCTTCCAACAGATCGACTGGTCGAATGGTGGCGACGGCATCGTGGTTCGCGACAACATCAAGACTGTCTCCGATCTGCGTGGCAAGTCCATCGCTCTCGCCGAGAACTCTCCGTCGCACTACTTCCTGCTGAACATGCTCGTGGCCGGCGGTGTTCAACCCGGTGAAGTGAAGCTGAACTTCACCAGCACGGCCTTTGAGGCGGCGGCGGCGTTCAATGCGGACCAAAAGATCTCGGCGGCGGTCTCATGGGCTCCGGACATCTACAAGCTGTCAGAGGTGAAAGGGAACCGTCTGCTCGTATCGACCGGGACCGCCAACAAGTTGATCGCTGACGTCTGGTTCGCTCGTGCCGACTTCGCTCACGATCATCCGCCGATGATCGAGGGTTTGGTGCGAGGCATCTTCGACTCGATGGCGGCTCTCAAACAGGACGCCGAAAAACAGAAGGTGTCCGAACTGATGGCCGCCGGATATGGCCTGCCCCCGGCCGACGCGCTCGGAATGCTTGGCGACGCTCACAGTACCAACTGGGCCGAGAACCATCAGTTCTTCAAGAACCAAAACAACCCGACCAACTTCGCGCGAGTCTGGAACCAATCCTATTACCTCTATCGTTCCATTCGGCAGGTGAAGAATCAGTCCGTGCCGTTCGATCAGGTCATGGATTTCACGGTCATCGACAAGCTGGGCGAGGACGACAAGTATCGTTCGCAGAAGGATGAGTCGGTTGCCCAATTCGTCCCCAAGACGACCACCGAGGTGCGCGGGGCCGAAGAGATTCTCACCAACACGGTCGTGATTCAGTTCTATCCCAACAGTTTTGAAATCTTCAAAAAGATCACGAAGGATGAAGAGGGCAAGACACTGGAAGTCGATTAC
>CAMDPK010000074.1 GCA_945904015.1 Candidatus Kuenenia stuttgartensis
GCCTTGATGTATCCAATATCCACCAGCCCGGCCAAGGCCGTCACCCAGAAGCGGGCCAGTGGTCCGCCGCCGGTGTCGAGTGCGAGGTGATCGCCGCTGTTCTTGTCGAACCACCGTGGCGACATGACCCAAGTGTACTTCCCCTCGAAGTCGCGCTTTTGAGGCTTGGGCGCGGTCGTCTGATTCCACGGGTGCCGCTGATCGACGGGATTGCCCAACGGATCGGCCTTCACGAAGGTCTCCTCATTCTGCCAGTCGCCGTAGAAGGAACTCCCCAACAGAATCCGCAGACCCAAATTGATTTCGACAAGGTCGGTGGTGATGAGCTTGCCATCCACCACGATGCCCGGAGTGACGTACATCGCCCGACCCCACTCCGCCATTCGCGCGTACGTGTAGTCGCACACATCTGGGTTGTTGAACGAACCCCAGCAGCCGAGCAGCACGCGACGGCGGCCGACCTCTTCGTAACCGGGAAGAGCTTCATAGAAGAAATCGAACAGATCGTCGTGCAGCGGGATCGACCGCTTCATGAAGTCGATGTACTTCATCAGTCGCACGAGATAGTCGTTGAAGAGTTGCACGCTGGGGACGGTGCCGACGCCTCCGGGAATCAGCAACGACGGATGGACGTGGCGGCCTTCCATCAGGCAGAACATCTCGCGTGTCAGCCGGCTCATTTGGAGGGCTTCAAGATAAAAACTCCCTTTGAACGGATTGAGCGCCCGCATGATGTCGGCAATGGTGCGGAACCTATGCAGCGCGGAGTTCGGGGCCAAAGTGTTCTCGGCCCGATTGAGCACGCTGGGGTTGGTCTCCCGCACCATCTGTTCGCAGAAGTCGACGCCGACCAAATTGTCCTGGAACAAATTGTGATCGAACATGTACTCGGCCGCCTCGCCGAGGTTGATGATCCATTCGGCCATCGTCGGCGGCTTGATCCCAAAGGCCATGCTCTGAGCGTAACAGGCACACGTCGCGTGGTTGTCGCCGCAGATGCCGCAGATGCGGCTGGTGATGAAGTGTGCGTCGCGCGGGTCTTTCCCTTTCATGAAGACGGAATACCCACGGAAGATCGACGACGTGCTATGGCACTCGGCGACGGTGCGGTTCGCGAAGTCGATCTTCGTGTAAATCCCCAGACTGCCGACGATCCGAGTAATCGGATCCCACGACATCTCGGTGAGCTGCGGAGGTTTCTTGGATTCGTCAGACATGAGAGTTCCTTCCATCAAATCAGCCGCAGGGCGCTAGCCCCGGTTCGCGGCGCACCAACCGGGGCTAGCGCCCTGCGGCTGATGGAATAAGAAATCGCTCACGGAGCGCCGGTGGGAGCGAGACTAACATCGGGGCTTCGCCACACCGGCTCGCGGTTCATCGACGCCTGCGTGAACCCGCGCAACGCGCGGACTGTGTTGCCATACAAACTCACCGCGCTGGTCGAGAGTTTGGCGCCGGGAGGTTCATCCATGAAGGGCATGAACTTGTCCGGGAAGCCGGGCATCGCGCAACCGATGCAGGGGCCGCCAACGTTCGCGCAACCGCCGACGCCGTTCATCCAGCCGCGCTTCCCGACGTTGCACTGCACCACCGGTCCCCAGCAGCCCAGCTTGACGATGCACAGCGGCGAGCCGTACTCGTCCGCGAACTCCGCCTGCTCGTACCGCCCACCGCGATCGCAGCCTTCATGCACCGTTTGGCCAAACAACCACGTCGGCCGCAGCAGCTCATCGAGCGGAATCATCGGAGCGGTGCCCGCCGCTTGGCGCAACAGATAGAGCAACGTCTCCATGTAATTGTCCGGCTGCACGGGGCAACCGGGGACGCACACGATGGGAATGTCGGTTTTCGATTTCCACTCCCAGCCGAGGTAATCGGGCAGTCCCATGCAGCCGGTGGGGTTCCCTTCCATCGCGTGGATGCCGCCATACGTCGCACACGTACCGGCAGCCATCACGGCCCAGGCATTCGGCGCGATCCGGTCGATCCAATCACAGGTGGGGATCGGCTGCCCGGTCGTCTTGTCAGTTCCGAAGGCGGCCCAGTAACCCTCAGTCTTGTTCTTCTCGTTGGGGATCGAGCCTTCGACAACCAGAACGAACGGATCGAGCCGGCCTTCCGCAGCGCGGTAACAGAAATCGAGAAACTCGTTGCCGTTTTCGTAAGCCAACACCGGGTTGTGGAAATGCACTTTCGGAATGCCGGGAATCAATCCCAGCACCAGATCTTCCAGGCTCGGCTGAGTCGCCGCGGTGATCGACACCGTATCGCCGTCGCAGCCAAGTCCGGCAGTGATCCAGAGCACATGCAGCTCTTCAATGGCCGGCGGACGTTGCGGGTTTGGCATCGTGATTTGTACGAGCTGTGGCATGTCCATTCCTTTCTTGTAGCCACGCTCGCCAAGAGCGTGGCTACTCCGCGATCAATACGGCTTCAACTTAGCAAATCCGTGGCAACTGTTCTCCTGCAAGCAGATTGACGATCCGCTCGCCTCCCAGCGGCGATCTCATGGTCACAAGTCCGGGATGCTCCGCGACCACGTCGCCGATGATCGCCGCGTTGCGGCCGAGCGGATGCTCACGCATCACTTCCAGCAACCGCTCGGCGTCGGCGGCAGGTACGACGGCGATCAGCTTACCTTCGTTGGCGACATACAGCGGATCGAGTCCCAGCATCTCGCAGGCCGCTCGCACTTCTCGGCGGAGCGGGATCGCCGATTCCAAAAGTTTGACTCCCACCTGCGACGCGGCCGCCAGTTCATTCACGGCGCTCGACAGTCCGCCTCGTGTCGGATCGCGCATGCAGCGGACTGTCGGGCAATTCTTCAGGATCGCTTGAGTCAAACTCACGAGTGAAGCGGTATCGCTCTCAAGGGCCGTCTCGAATTCGATTCCCTCGCGGACCGACATGATCGCAATGCCGTGATCACCGATCGTGCCGGAAACCAGCACGCGGTCGCCGGGACGCGCCGAGTGGATCGACAACTGGCGTCCGGCCGGGACCAAGCCGATGCCGGAAGTCGTGATAAAAACCTGATCTCCCTTGCCGCGATCGACGACCTTCGTGTCACCGGTGACGAGCATCACACCGGACTCGTCACACGCGGCGCGCATCGACGCGACGATCCGCTCCAAGTCCTTCAACGGAAGACCTTCTTCGAGAATGAACGCGGCGGACAAGAACAGCGGCTGAGCGCCACCCACGGCCAGATCATTCACCGTCCCGTGAATCGAAAGGCATCCAATATCACCGCCCGGAAAAAAGAGGGGCCGCACGACATACGAGTCGGTCGTGAACGCGAGCCGCTGACCGCTTCCCGCGTGAAGGCCGCTGATGCTGAGCGTCGCTTGATCTTCGAGTGCCGACAGCACGTCGTTGCGAAAGGCAGGCAGGAATATCCCTTGGATGAGGTCGGCGGTCAGCCGTCCTCCGCTGCCGTGCCCCAGCAGAATCTTCTCGTGCCGGCTGACCGGCAGAGGGCAATTCAATTCAAACGATTGCCGTTCAGACACGACGATGACTTTCTACTCGAACCATCAGCCGGAACTTCTTGTAGCCACGTTCGCCAGAACGTGGGGCTTTCACCGGTTTCCCCACGTTCTGGCGAACGTGGCTACGGTTTTGAAATCACTTCTAGGGAAACCTGTTCCGCTCGATGGAATCGTCCGTAATGAAAATACGCCGCGCACGCTCCCTCCGACGAAACCATCGTCGCGCCGAGTGGTTTGTCGGGCGTGCATTGAGTCCTGAACGCCGGGCATTCATGCGGCTTCTTGAGGCCTTGCAGAATCTGGCCGCTGATGCAGACGCTCGCTTCGCTGATCTCCACCATCGTTTCGGGAAAGCGCTGCTCGGCATCAAAGGCCGCGAACTCCGATCGCAGCCGGAAGCCGCTCTGCGGGATGAGTCCGATGCCGCGCCACTTCCGATCGGTGATCTCAAACACCTCGCTCAACAACTCGCGAGCACGTTGATTCCCTTCGCGACGAACGGCCCGCACATACTGGTTGACGACGCCCGTGCGACCTTCCTCCAGCAGGCAGACGCATTGATAGATCCCTTCCAGCAGGTCGAGCGGCTCAAAGCCAGTGACCACGATCGGAATCTGAAATTTGTCCGCCAGCGGTTCGTACTCTTCATAGCCCATCACCGCGCAGACATGCCCCGCCGCCAGAAAACCTTGAACGCGGTTGAGCGGCGAGGACAACAGCGCCGTCATCGCCGGAGGGACCAGCACATGCGAGACAAGCACTGCAAAGTTTTCGAGACCGCGACGCTTCGCCTGCCAGACGGCCATCGCGTTGGCCGGTGCCGTCGTCTCGAATCCAACGGCGAAGAACACGACCGTGCGATCTGGAGAATTCTCGGCCAACCGCAAGCAGTCGAGCGGCGAATAGACCACACGCACATCGCCCCCCGCCGCCTTGACGGTCAACAGATCGTGTTTCGTCCCCGGCACGCGGAGCATGTCACCGAACGAACAGAAAATCACATCGGGCCGCGAGGCGATCCCAATCGCTCGGTCGATCAATTCCACGGGAGTCACGCAGACGGGGCAACCGGGACCATGCACCAGCGAAATTTCCGGTGGCAGCAATTCGTCGATTCCGTACTTGATGATGGTGTGGCTCTGCCCGCCGCAGATTTCCATCAACGTCCAGGGTTTCGTCGTCACCCGAAAGATCATCTGCCGCAGTTTTTCAGCAGCAACCGGGTCGCGGTATTCGTCAAGGAATTTCATCACCGCGCTCCGTAGCCACGCTCGCCAGAGCGTGGGCCGTCGATACGACACTCCCACGCTCTGGCGAGCGTGGCTACCGGTCCTTCATCTCTGACTCGCTGCCTTCTTCGATCTCTCGCAACTCGTTCATCCGAGCCAGGAAGGCAAACACTTGTTGCGCTTCCGCCTCATCAATCCGTGAAAGAGCGAAGCCAACATGCACCAGCGTGTAGTCCCCGACGATCAATTCGGGAAGCGTTTCGAGGCAGACCCGTTTGAGGACTCCGCCGAAGTCGACTTTGCCCATCAACAGATCGTGCTCGCGATAAACCTCGACAACTCGTCCTGGGATTCCGAGGCACATGCGTTGACCGTGCGTTCTGTGTTTCAAATTCCGTAGGTTGGGACTCCGTCCCGACCGGTCGGGACGGAGTCCCAACCTACGCCAAAGCCACATTCGCATCTTCACCGTTCTGTGCGGCAGCCGCAATCGCCAACTGACCGAGCGACAAACCCCCGTCGTTCGGCGGCACGCGCTGATGGCGATAGACGCGGAAACCGTCATCACTCAAACGCTGAATGGTTTCGCTCAGCAACAGCGCGTTCATGAACACACCGCCGCTGAGTGCGACCACATTCAATCCCGTCTGCTTCCGAGTTTGGTCGCAGACGTGCGAGATGACGTCGACGAGCGTCGAATGAAACCGACGCGCAATCGTCGCGGGACCAACGCCGCGGTTTACATCGGCGGCGACCGCGACGATCAACGGGCGGAGGTCGATCTGCCACGGAGTTGAATGCGCGGCGTCCTCCGGCGCGACGAGATCGAATGGATACGTTCCGTCGGCAGAGACTTCAGCCGCGAGCCATTCGAGTTCCATCGCCGCTTGACCTTCGTATTCGACGCGATGTCGCACGCCGGAGAGTGCTGCCACTCCGTCGAACAACCGGCCGATGCTGGAGGTGGGCTGCGTGTTGAATCGTCGCGAGATCATCCGCTTGACCGCGGTGACGAATCGCTGCGGCAGATCCCGCGCGAATACGGAACAATCAACTCCGGCATCGGACAAGTACGAGACCGCCATCCGCCACGGTTCTCGAATCGCCAGGTCTCCGCCCGGCAGAGGGACATAACGCAGATGAGCGGCTCGTCGAAAACCACGAAAATCCCCAACGAGAAACTCGCCGCCCCAAACCGCGCCGTCGCTGCCGAAGCCGCTGCCATCGAAGATGACGCCGATTGCGGGTTCGTTCAAACCATGCTCGGCAAGGCAACTGGCCAAGTGCGCGTGATGATGTTGGACCGCCAGAGTAGCCACGCTCGCCAGAGCGTGGGCTTGTCTGGCGCGTCCCACGCTCTGGCGAGCGTGGCTACGGTCGATGGCATACCGAGTCGATTGATAGTCCGGGTGCATGTCATGCACGATGACTTCCGGTTCGATCGCGAAGAGCTGTTGAAAATGCTGAATCGCATCGGCGTAGGCTTGATAGGTGGCGAATTGATCCAAGTCTCCCAGATGCTGGCTGAGAAACGCATGTCGTCCTCGCCCCAGTGCGAAGGTGACTTTCAGTTGCCCACCCAGAGCCAACGTCGGCCGCGAGCAAGTCACCGGAAGTGCGATCGGCTCCGGCGCACGGCCGCGCGACCTCCGCAAGGGCAGTTCCAGCCCGGCCACGATTCGCGTCACCGTGTCATCGCACCGTGTATGAATCGGGCGATTATGGACGACGAAGAAATCGGCTTTGCCACGCAATTGGTTCAGCGCCGTTTCATCCTGGTAGGCGATCGGTTCGTCACGAACGTTGCCGCTCGTCATGACCAGCGGCATACCGTCGAGCGCATCGAGCAACACATGATGAAGCGGGCTGTACGGCAGCATGATCCCCAGGCACGGATTCCGTGGAGCCACGGCGTCCGCCACGGCCGCGTCGGTTTTCCGTCGCAATAACACGATCGGTCTGGCGGGTGAAGTCAGCAACGCCGCTTCTTCGGGAGACACCTCGCAGAGTTTCTGCGCCGCCGCAAGATTCGCGACCATGACGGCGAACGACTTCGCATCGCGGTGCTTTCGTACCCGCAGCAAAGCCACGGCAGGCTCATTCCTGGCGTCGCAGGCGAGATGAAAACCGCCAAGCCCCTTCACCGCGCCGATCATTCCGTCCTTGATCGCCGCGGCCGCGAAGGTGATTGGGGCCGCGGCGCGGATCGGTTCACCGTGTTGATTGAGGACCGTGAGTTGCGGACCGCATTTCGGGCAGGCGATTGGCTGAGCATGGAATCGGCGGTCGGCCGGATCTTCGTATTCCCGGCGGCAGTCGTCGCACATCAAGAATCCAGCCATCGAAGTCCGTTCGCGATCGTACGGGGCCGCGACGATGATCGTGAACCGGGGACCGCAATTCGTGCAGTTGAGCAACGGGTAGCGGAACCGGCGATCTTTGGGATCGAACAATTCGGCGAGGCATTCGTCACAGGTGGCGATATCGGGCGAGATGAAGATGGCATCCGCGGCCGACTCTTCGCTCAGCTCAATCGAGAATGTCCGCTCGCTGAGTTCCGCTTGTGAGGCCCACGTCACCTCATCGATCTGAGCCAACGGCGGCGGCCGCGTCATCAATTCATTCACAAACCCGTCGAGCGCGGCGACGTCCCCTTCGATCTCAATCAGAACTCGTCCGCTTTGATTTCGAACGCTTCCGCCGAGGTCGAATCGCCGAGCCAACTCGTGGACGAACGGACGAAAGCCGACGCCCTGAACGATCCCACGGACATAGACCACACGTCGCGGCACAGGTAGCTCCAAAGTAGGTTGGGACTCCGTCCCGACCGGTCGGGACGGAGTCCCAACCTACAAGGCAAGTCTATTGGCGGCCACGGTTGCACTGCGATTGCACAGGCCGGTGTGCTCCACGCGAACAGTTGCCGACGGGCGGCCGACCGTCGCCATTGTCCACATCCCGAACACGACTGCTGAGCGATCCGAGATTTTGCCGCGAGACAAATTCCGCAAGCGGCGTTTTTCGCTCGTATTGCCGAGGTTCAACGTGCGTTGAACGTCCCGATGTGAGCGATTCCGTCGAATCTTCGACGCACCGGCATTTGAGTTGCCTAAACGACATCTCGACCCCTGTAGGTCGGCCTTTCCAGGCCGACGCCATCGAAAACCTCTTGATAAGGAATAAGACGATGCGAAATCTGACCACGGTTGCGTTGCTGTTCGTTCTAGGTCTGCTGACCACCGGAAGGCTCAGCATCGCCGAGGACAAACCTCTGGTTGAAAAGGTGAGTGTCACCGTGCAGGTGGGGGACGCCGCTCCGGCGTTCAAAGGGACTGATGATCGGGGACAAGCGTGGGACTCGGCCGAGCATGTGGGGAAGAACTACACGGTGATCTATTTCTATCCGGCCGACTTCACCGGCGGCTGCATCAAGCAGGCGGAGACGTTTCGCGACACGATGAATCAGCTCACCGAGCAAGGGGTGACGGTCATCGGCGTCAGCGGCGACGTGGTCAAGAGCCATCAGTTGTTCAAAGAGTCGTGGACGCTGAACTACACGCTGCTGGCCGATGAAGAGGGTGAAATCGCGAAGACATTCGGCGTGCCGGTGAGCAAAGGAGGCAAAGTCGTCGCGTATGGACCGGATCGTAAGCGGCTCCTGACTGACCGGGAGGAGACCATCTTCATCGAACGCAAAGCGACCTTCGCACGCTGGACGTTCTTGATCGGCCCGAATGGCAAAGTGCTCTACAAGAACACGAAGGTCATCCCGGCCAATGATGCCAAGCAGGTGTTGGAATTCATTCAGCAGGACAAGGCCAGCAATGAAATCTCGACGCGCGGCGGCAAGCTGGAGTTTGAAGAGCAGAACTCCATTCGTTGGGTCGTCTCGGTGGATCTGCCGGGTTGCCGTTTCAAGGACGAGGACACTCTTCTGCTCGCATCGCTGCCGCGCGTGAAAACCGTCGTGCTGGGAGGCAAGGTCAAAGATTCGGGCCTGGTGTTTGTCACGGCGTTGAGGCATCTCGAATCACTGACCATCGACAGCCCGCACATCAAGGGTTCCGGTCTGGCGAATCTCGCCGGTCTGCCCAAGCTGCGATCGCTGAACGTCGAGGGGACCGCCGTGAACGACGACGCGCTGCTGCCGCTCAAGGACTGCAAGCAACTCAAAGAGCTGAACCTCGGCATGACATTGATCACCGATGGTGGCCTGGAACATCTCAAAGACATGACCAGCCTCGAATCGTTAAATCTCGATGACCAGTACAAGCCGTTGACGGACGGAGGGATCGCGCATTTGAAAGGACTGACGCGCTTGAAGACGTTGGTCCTCAGCTCTTCCAAAATGTCCGATGCCGGCCTGGAGAGTCTGAAGAGCTTGACCAGCCTCGAAACGCTGAACGTCGAGGCGACGAATGTCACCGATGACGGCGTTGCCGATCTCCAAAAGGCGTTGCCGAAAGTGACCGTGATTCGCTGATTCGTCGCGTGAGCTGCTGCATCAGGTCCGTCAGACAAGTGCGTTTGACGGACGTCGCTTTCGAGGGCTGTGCGATGTCCAACATCACGATTTCCAATGCCTTGGAGGCTTCCAATCCCCAGCAACTGCTGGAGTCCGTGATCGTCAACGACATCCGCGACTGTGGCGCCGAGGCCGTGCCTGATCTGCGTGTGATTCGGGAACAGAATCCGGTGCTGCACAGCAATGAGTCGGGCAAACGCATCAACGATGTCGGCGATTATGAACTACTGGAGGAGGTCGCTCGCGGCGGGATGGGGGTCGTTTACAAGGCTCGACAGAAGTCGCTCGGTCGCATCGTGGCGTTGAAGATGTTGCTCACGGGTCACTTCGCCAAGGGCGATGACGTCCAGCGATTTCAGATCGAGGCTCAAGCCGCCGCGAGCTTGCAGCATCCCAACATTGTCGCGATCCACGAACAGGGACTACACGCGGGTTTGCATTACTTCTCGATGGAATTCGTCGAAGGCCGCAGCTTGTCCGCCGTGCTGCGCAAGAACGTGCTGACGGCGAAGCAAGCTGCGAATTACGTCCGGCAGATGGCCGAAGCGATCCACTACGCACATCAGCATGGGACGCTGCATCGCGATCTGAAACCGTCGAACGTGTTGATCGACAGCCGGGATCAAGTCCGCATCACCGACTTCGGCTTGGCGATGCGCGTCGACGGAGACAGCGGCCTGACGCAGACCGGGCAAATCGTCGGGACTCCCAGTTACATGCCTCCCGAACAAGCACAAGGCAACCGCCGCTTGATCGGCCCCGCCAGCGACGTGTATTCGCTGGGCGCGATCCTCTACGAATGCCTCACCGGCCGCGCTCCGTTCCGAGCCGACTCGATGTTGAAGACGATCGATCAAGTGATCCACCGCGAAGCCGCCTCGCCGCGCGTGTTGAACCCCGGCATCAACCGTGACCTGGAAACCATCTGCCTGAAGTGCCTGGAGAAGAAACCTCACCGCCGCTACGGCAGTGCTCAACTTCTGGCCGACGACCTGGGACGCTCTCTCGACGACCGCCCCATCCTGGCTCGCCCCGTGGGCGTTATTGATCGCACCTTATGCTGGTGCCGTCGTAATCCTGCGGTTGCAAGCCTGATGACAACAGTCGCCGCGTGTCTGGTCGGCATCGCTGTCGCGTCGCACTGCGCCATCGAAGCCAATAAGCAGGCGAACTATGCACGACTTCAGCGGCAACGTGCCGATGCCCAGGCGGCCCTCGCAGAGAAGCGCCGAGAAGAGGCTGACAACCATGCCAAACTCGCCGAGCAGCGGCTGCATTCTTCAGACTGGAATCTCGCCCAGGTTACGTGGCAAAACGGAAGCGTTGGTCACATCGTCCAACTCTCGGAACGGCATTGTCCGAAAACTCATTCCGACAGTCCGCATAGCGAGGAGTGGTATGACTTGGATTGTCTGGGTCATCGCGGTTTGCTCACACGGAAGTGTCACTTCGACGTGTTCGTGTGCTTGGCGTTCAGCCCGGATGGAGAGCAACTGGATTCAACGAGCCGAGACGAAATCAACCCATTTGAAAGCCAGTGCTTTCAGCGGGTGAAAGGGGCACGTTCATCCGCAACCACAAAAGCTGTAGGAAACGTGTGGAAAAACTGACGGCGCAATGGCGATCTCAGAACAAGCCAAAGTCGATGTGCATTCGTCGAATCTCATTCAAGATCGAGAGCGGCACGACAACAGAGATGTCACTTGTTCGCAACTGGCCAGGATCAGTTGTGAGGACTGATTGGTTGCAATCGCCGTATCGAAGTCACGTCGGATTCGAGTGCATAATTCGGATCGGGGTGCTCCTCACAGACTAAAGTGGGTAACACGAGGAAGAATTGCAGAGTTGATTGCAGAGAAAGCCACAAAACGCTATCAAATTGGTGCGTTTTGGCGTACTCTGTGAAGCGTGCCGTATTTCCTGAAGCGACTGAAAATTCAGCACTTACGACAATTGGCTCGTCCGCATTTCGACTGTTTGACATCGTGGAGGTCGTTGGTTCGAGTCCAATATCGTCCAATTGCTTCAGATTTGGTGGGGAGCAGGAACGTCCGCAAGTGGCGGAATTCAGGATCGTCCTCGTTTCTTGCAATTTACTCTGAGCTTAAAGCCGCCAGTTCTGGCGAGTCGAGAATCGCTGCCACGCACGGATTATCGCGGTGCGAATCGCTGCACGAAGACCATGCTAAGTGCCAGTGCTTCTGCTGGAGAGCCGGGTTTGGTTCTGCTTGGATGAGTGATGTCTCTCGAAACTCGATCACCAAATGCGCCGTTGTCGCCGGCACCCGCACGGCTGAGCCAGCGATTCTTGGACGGTGTGGAATGGGTCGGCAACAAGTTGCCCGATCCGGCTTTCCTGTTCATCCTCGCGCTGTTCGTCACTTGGGCTGTCTCGGCCTACCTGGCTCCGATTGAGTTCTCGGAGGTTGATCCGCGGACCAAAAAGCCGATTCTCATTCTGAGCCAACTGACGGCTCCCTCGCTGGTGAGTTTTCTGGCGAACATGGTCAAGACGTTCGTCGAGTTCCCTCCGCTGGGGTTGGTGCTGGTGTCGATGTTGGGCGTCGGAGTGGCCGACCATACTGGCTTCATTCCGGCGGTGCTGAAGAGCCTGTTGCGGCTGACGCCTCGGAGGCTCTTGACGCCGATGCTGCTGCTGGTCGGGATCGTGAGCCATAATGTCGGCGACCCTGGATTCGTGTTGGTGATTCCTCTGGGAGCCGTCATGTATGCGGCGGCCGGACGGCATCCGCTGTTGGGAATCACCACCGCGTTTGCCGGTGTGGGCGGAGGATTCAGCGCGAACTTTCTTCCTTCGGGACTCGATCCGCTGTTGCAGGGATTCACGCAGAAGGCTGCTCAGATCATCGATCCGCAAATCGTCGTCAATCCGCTGTGCAACTGGGGATTCATGAGTGCGTCGTGTCTCGTGATTATCGGTGTCGGCTGGTACGTGAGCGACTGCATCATCGAGCCACGACTCCTGCGCGTGCCTGTGGACGGAGAGTCCACGGCAGCGGCACCGATCATTCTTCTTGAGCCACGCGAGTTGCGCGGACTGCTGGCCGGACTCAGCGTTCTGGCGGCCTGTCTGATCGGGCTGGCTTGGACGGTCTGGCCGTCGGATTCCCCTTGGCGAACGCCCGAAGGAAGTCTCGTGGGGCGTGATGTGCCGCTGATGAGAGCGATCGTGCCGCTGATCTTCCTGCTGTTTCTGTTGCCGGGTGTTGTCTACGGCTATGTCGCTGGAACGGTTCGGAGCCATCGCGACATCGTGCAGGGAATGACCAAGTCGATGCACACGATCAGCTACTACCTGGTGATGGCGTTCTTCGCCTCGCAGTTCACGGCTGCGTTCACGCAGTCGAATGTGGGAGTGCTGCTGGCCGTCAAAGGAGCCAACACGCTCGCGGCCCTGAACCTGCCTCCGCAGGTGACGATCCTGGGCATTGTTTTGTTGACTGCGGCGGTGGATCTGTTGATCGGTTCGGCGTCGGCCAAGTGGGCCTTGTTGAGCCCCATCTTCGTCCCCATGTTGATGTCGTTGGGACTGTCGCCTGATCTGACGCAGGCCGCGTATCGCATCGGCGATTCGACCTCGAATATCATCACGCCGTTGATGCCGTACTTTCCGCTGGTGGTCGTGTACTCCCAACGCTACGTGAAGAACGCCGGCATCGGCACGTTGACGTCGTTGATGTTGCCGTATTCGCTGTCGTTTCTGGCCACCTGGAGTCTGCTGCTGATCGCGTTTTGGTCGCTGGGCATCCCGCTGGGCTTGCAGGCCACGTACTCGTACCCCGGCATCCCCCATTGAATCCGGAGTCTGAAATGAACCGACCGACCCAACTCAATCGTCGCGAGATGCTGCTTGGAACGCTCGCCGCGGCGACCGCAGCGAAGGTTGTTGCGGCACCTCAGCAACGGCTGCTCATCGACACTCACTTGGAGGTCTGGACGCTCGACCCGAAGTTTCCCTTCAATCATCCGGAGAGCGGGAAGAACCTGAAGGTGGAGATCGCCGCACCGATCGAGAACCAAGTGGAACAGATGCGCGACTTCGGTCTGCGCTACGCCGTGCTGATCAATCCCCGCTACTTCGGTTGGGACAACTCGTACATCGCACACAGCTTGAAGAGCTATCCGAAACTCTTTGTCGCGCACGGCCTGCTCAATCCGGAGGATCCCAAGGTGGCCGACAATCTTCGCTACTGGGTCAAGGAGCACGGGTTCCAGGGGATGCGGTTCAGTCCGATCTATCATCCCAAATCGACGTGGTTGAATTCCAAAGAGCACTACCCGCTGTGGCGCGAAGCAGAGAAGTTGGAAGCCGTGTTCAACTTCTACATCGCACCTCATCAGATGCCGATGCTCGCCGACATGGCAGGGCGATTCCCCGGCGTGAAGATCATCGTGGACCACGCCGGCAAGCCCGACTTGAAGTCGCCCGACTGCTGGCCAGAGTTTCGCAAGATGTTCCCACTGAAACGATTTCCCCAAGTGTGGATCAGCAACTCCGAGCCCTACGAAATGTCGGAAATCAAACGCTACCCCTACGAAGACACGTGGCCATTCTACAAAGCGATCTACGAGGAGTTCGGCGGCAAGCAACTGGTCTGGGGCACCGGCTATCCACGTCCCCGCTGGGAGCTGCCGATGGATAAAGAACTCGAATTCGTGGACAAATACTGCGACTTCTATTCTGCCGCAGATTGCGAGTTGATGCTGGGAAAGAACGCCTTGCGAATCTGGAAGTTTCCAGCGACGTAGGCTTGTTCGAACGCCGCTACTTGAGGGAGCTGAGATACGCCAGCAGGTCGGCGACTTGTTGGGCGGTCATGTCGCGGAGGAGCAGGTCGGGCATCAAGGACTGTCGTTGGGGGACGAGTTGCTCAATTTGCTTCGACGGAATGCGGAGCAATTTGTCCTGGGCATCTTTGAGGACGACTTCGTTCTCGTCCTTGGTCACCAAGAGTCCAGTCAGCAAGCGGCCGTCGTCCGTTTCGGCGAGGTAAGTCACATATTTGGGGTCGATCAGCTTTGATGGTTCAAGCATGCTCTCCAGCAGTTGAGCGCGCGTGAGTTTCTTGCCGATCGTGGTCAGTTCTGGTCCAACTTCCTTGCCCTCCTTTTGAATGCGGTGACAGTTCTTGCACGAGACGCCGGCGTTCTCGAAGAACACGCGCTGGCCTCTCGCTAGGTCGCCCGACAGTGCGAGGATTTGTTCCGGCCTCACGACGCTGCCCAGCCGTTTGATGCGTTTTTCGGCGGGGAGAAATCGCTCGAACAGATCGCGGATGCTGACGTCGCTGTGCTGGGTGGCTTTTTCGACGGCCAGAGCCACCGTGGGCGGCGGCAGCGTGCGGTCATCCACCGAACGCAACAGCGTCAAGGCACCGCTCGTCGATGACAACAGGCGAGCAACGAGTTCGGCTTGGTCCTTCGATTGCTTCGTCGTGCGCAGGCGATCGAGATCGGCCGCCTCCTCTTTGCGGAGCTTTGCCGCCGCTTCGTTGCCGGTGGTTTCCTTGGCGGTCTCAGGGGAGAGTTGCTTCACCCAGTCGTAGATCAACGCAACCCCTTCGCGATCAATTTCTGTTGAGCCGATGTGCGGCATGTGGCCGCCGCCGAGCTTGGCCATGCGAAACAACAAGACCGAACGAAACGGATCGCCGGGGGCGATGACTTGCGCGGCATGGATGCCGAACGTCCCTTGCGACGGACGTGCTCCGAGCATGTTCGTCTTCTCCAGCGGCAAGTCGAAGTGCATCATCGAAAGAACCGCTCCGCCGGCATGTTGGCGGTGGCAGTGAGAACAGTTCGCATGCAAATAGGCGCGGGCGCGAGCGTCCTGGTCGGCGGAGGAATCGCGTGGGTTGGCGAGTTGCGGACGCTTTTCGGCCGGCGGAGGCGTCTCGACAAGTTTGATGTGCGTCAACGTGTCGAGCTGCGAGGCCGACGCACCGCCGTAGCCGTGGTCTCTGTTCAACTGAGCGGGGAT
This sequence comes from Candidatus Kuenenia stuttgartensis, assembly GCA_945904015.1. GTDB lineage: Bacteria > Planctomycetota > Planctomycetia > Planctomycetales > Planctomycetaceae > SXKJ01. Next base: position 15,247 of record CAMDPK010000074.1, read on the forward strand.
GAAGCCGAGTGCGGAACCAGACCACTTGTTGTGGCAGCGCTGACATTCGGCTCGGCTGGAGAACCGCCATGTCTGCTGGCGTTTTCCGCCGGGCGTTGCGGCGTCGACGATGTCGAAGGTCCGTTCCGCACCGGCGGCGGCGAGCAGCACGGCATCGGATTGATCGTCGTTCCATTGATAGGAGTAGGTCTGCCAGTCGATGCCGTCGAAGTGCAGGACTTGTGTTTCGATTCGGCGACGGCTGGCCGGCTGGCCCTGTTGCATGTCCAGCGACAACGTCTTCGCGAACACGGTGTCTTTGGGAAATGTCGATGACGCGCCGACGGCTTTGATCGGGAAGAAGTTCGGAATCGAAAGTTCGTCGGGAATGGCGACCACTCGCTCGGCCACGGCATGGTCGGCCCACGGTTCCGCGTTGATGGAGTACGGGATGACTCCTGGTGCCGGCGTTTGAGCGGTGATTGATCCGAACAATCCGGTCTCGCTGAGCTTGCGTGGGAACGTGGCGCTCTGATCGGGCTGCGGGTTCGGGATCATGCGGTGAATCGACCCGGCGGTGTGGTCGAGCAGATAAAACTCGCCGTCGTTGTCGTCGCCGAATCCGACGATGCGGTGCGTGGTGTCGGCGAGTTCGCGGTGATCGACAACTTTTCCATCGGCGTAGCGAAAGCTCCAAATCTTGCCGGTGTCGTAGTCGCCGTAGAGGTGATGTCCGTGAAGATCCTTCAGCCGCGAGCCGTAATACGTCAGCCCGTCGGTGATCGACGAGGACTCGGAGTGCGGCACGTCGATCGTCGGCGGCAAGATGGGAGTTGGTCCGCGCGACCACTCAGTGTTGGTCGACTGCCGGCCTTCCACGATGCTCCAGCCGTAGTTGCCGCCACGCTCGACGCGATCAAGCATTTCCCACAGCTCCCAACCGACATCGCCGACCCACAGATCGCCGGTCTTGCGGTCGATGCTGATGCGCCACGGATTGCGAAAACCGTAGGCCCAGATCTCGCCGCGTGCGCCCTTCAAATCGACGAACGGATTGTCGGCTGGAATGCGGTAGTTCTTGCCGTCATCGGCGTGATCGACGTCGATCCGCAGAATGCACGACAACAAATTGCTGACATCTTGGCCGGCCTTGCGCGAGTCGGGTGGATTCGGCCCGGAGCCGTCGCCCGTGGAGATATACAGACAGCCGTCGAGACCAAACTTCAAACAGCAACCGTTATGACCTCCGGAGAACCAAGTGATGATCGTCGTTTCGGTCGCCACGTCGATCGTCGGCGGGTCGGTGTCGGACACACGAAACCGAGCGATGTGAGAACCATCTTCAAGATTTGGTTTCGTGATGTAGCAGACGTAGCAGAAGCGGTTCTTCGCAAAGTCGGGATGAAACGCAATCGCATAGACCGACTCCAGTCCCTTGATGCCTTTGGCGAGGTCGACCAGTAAATCGGCCTCCTTCACATCGGGCTTGTTCGGAAACGAAAAGATCTTGCCCGCTTGCTCGACGACGAACAGTCGGTCGCTCCCCGGAGCCTTGGTCAGATCGAGACAATTCTTGAACTTGAGCGCCGGAAATGCCTGTTCCGTCACGTACGGCAACGGCACTTCGGGCGACCCGGTGATGCGTGATGTCGTCCATGCCACTCGTTTCTCGATGCCGACTTTCGGCGGGTCAGCCTCGGCACGTTGCGATGCCAACAGGAGCAGGGGAAACAACGTCAGTGCGACGATCAGTCTCGCGGTCAGGTTGGTTTTCAAGTGGCTTTCTCCCGATAAACGTGGTCTCGAAGTTTTCGAGCACGACAAATCCGTTGACCTTGATCGGCGATCCGACCAATCGAGTCGCGTTTCGCGATGTCTCAAAACTACGTCGTCGCCGGCTGTGACTTCAGCATTTGACCGCTCCAAAGGCGGCATAGCAGGAGTGTTTGTGAAGGATGTCGACTTCGCGGAAACCGACTTCGCGGAGCAAGTCTAATTGAAACACGATCGATCGTGGTGTGTCTTCGCGGATGATGCGTGCGAACAGTTCGTCGCGATAGGACTCGCCGCCGACGGAGGTCAGGTACTCGCCGTACCGACGCCAATGGATCGATTGGATTTCCGGAATCGGGCTTTCGATCAGGTCGAAAATCCAAAGGGAACCGTTTGGCCTCAGAGCGGCATGGAATTTTTGAAACACGGATCGCCACTCATCGTCGGTTCGCAAATGGTGCAGCACGGCCGAGGCCAGGATGACGTCAAATCGCTCGTTGCCCAGATCCAAGTCGCGCATGTCGCAATGGATCGCCTCAACCGTTCCCGACGTTTGCGGCTGAACTCTGCCGGCCGCACAGTCGAGCATCTGTTGGCTCAGATCGACCAGCGTGACGTTGAGGTTTGGCAGCCTCTGCAACAGCTTGAGTGTGTAATTCCCACCTCCGCAACCGACATCCAGCAGGTCTTTGGCGTGCGGAGTCGTCACTGACGCGACTTCGGCCACGAGGTTCAAGCACAGCAGCGCATCAACCGTTGCCACTTGTCCGGTCGCCAAATTCGAGTAGACGTCGACTTCGGCATCGAACCGCTGACGGATTTCTTCGATCGACGATTTCTCAGTGGTCATCTTGGCGGAACTCCCTTGCGACTGCTGCAAAGTCCCACGACGAGGCACTTTTGCAAACGAGGATTTGAGTTTGTGCGCGAAGGATGATGTTGAGATTGTCGCAAGGTCAAGGGTCGGCGAACCGCCCGTAGACCAAGAAGCCATTGGAGAAGGCTTCGCAGATCTCTTGGCCGTCTCCATGCTGATTCATCAGCAGGCGTGGAAGATGTTTCTCAAGTTCTGGCAAGAAGCCAGTCTGAGTTCACGCGAGCGTTTCTTCACGCCGGACTCATTCGCGGTCCAAGCCGAACACGGACGCCCGATTGAGCGCCCGAGTCATATCTTCGATCTGGCCTCGCATGCGAGCCAAGCGTGCCTGACGAAGAACCGTTTCGACGTCTTGATCGTTGCGTCTCGCTGCTCGCGTCGCTCAAACAGAGGCTGCGTCATCGTCGCGACGAGACAATGCTCGCTGCGACTTTTCTCGGGCGAACGACTCGAACAGTCCACACACCCAGGTGAGCAACAACACTCCAGCGGCCACCAGGAGTCCGATTCGCCAGCGTCGTTTTCGTGGAGCAAGCATCACGAACGGACTAGGGCTGCGTCACGGCTAAGTATTCGGGTTGAGCCCATCAGCCGCTGGGCGCTAGCCCACGGTTAGAACCGGACGCTAGCGCGTTCCGGCTGATTTACTGAACCCGAAAAGCAAGACGTGACAAAGCAATATGGAGAACTTCTCGTCAAGAGTGAGTGGCTCACCGATGAATCGTTAATCTCCACTAGAGCTTGCTCGCCATCCTCGCAGCCAGTGTCTTGATCTCAATTGTGTCGCTGCTTCGCGACAAGACCGCGAGATCCTTCGAAAGGTCACCGGCCAGTTTGGCGTTCGTCGGGCGAACAATTTGCTCGATCGTCTCTTTGACGCCCATGGTCGAACTACCGCCGGCACCGGTCACGGCGATCTCTTGAAGTTTCTGCTTCAGTTCGGCGGTTGAAGCCGACATCTGCGCCTTCGCTGGATCGACATCCGAAGTGCCCGTCGCGGATTCCGGCGAACTGCCGCAACCGATCGCCGCCAGGCTTCCAAGCATCAACACGAACAGAAAATTCTTAGACATCGTTTCTTCAGTCTTTCGTTTGCGAGACACCAAGACACATGGTCTGGTGAGAATTCGTCTGGGAGCCACCCACACTTGTGCTGAGCATCGAGTTTGGTTTGGTCACCGTGTTCGACCTAAAACTCGCCGACAGGTTGCTTGTCGTTGCGAGCACCAAGTCGGCCCCAGGTCGTAAAATCGACATTGTTGCTGATAAATCGCGTGGCACCGTCCGCCATCAACACTTGGACGCCGCCAGAATGCCGGCTTCTCGCACCCATCATGCCAGGGCCATCCAATGCACAGCCGGCACAATGTGCGGTGCAATTCGGATACGGAGAGTTCGGAGTCAACAGCGTGTTAAACAATGTTGCGCCATGTAATCCTGAGTGCCAAAATCGGCCGGGATCGTTCGACAGATTTCCGCCAGCGACACAACTGGCTCCCCAGGCATCCACCTGAGCCTTCGAAGGAAACGATGGCGGGAAGCTCGCTCCACCCGGAGCGGCCACCGCTCGACGAGCCTGTGCGGGATCGAAACCGCCGGCGTTACCGGCGGCGATTTGTTCGCTCATCGCGATCACATTCGACGTGCCGTCGCTGATGTTGGCAATCCTGGTCGAGACTTCCATGTTGAAGATTCCGTTTTGATCGGCGGCGTTAAGCGTGTAGCCGTCATTTCGGAATCCCAAATTCGTTCCTTCGCAGTACACGTAATTGCTCGGTGCATCGCCATTGGATGGTGGCGAATCCGACGGACAAGCGAACAAGCCGCTCTTCAGAGATGCCGCCGTGCCACGCCATTCGTCAGCAAATCTCGCCTTGAGATTGATTAAAACGCTGTTCTTGTAGAAGGCACCTTGCTCCATGTATGGCAGGATCTGAGTCGTCGCGCTGTGACTGCGCCAGCTCATCAGGCCACCAATGTGGTCGCCGGTGTTGATTCCCGATGGTCCACACGGTGAACCCGCAATCGACGCCGTGCAATTTGGAAAATTCGATCCCGGCGGGAAATACTTCGCCGACTCTTCATAGGTGTGCAAAGCGATGCCGTATTGCTTCAGATTGTTCTTGCACTGTGAACGACGCGCCGCTTCTCGAGCTTGTTGAACGGCGGGCAACAACAGTGCAATCAGGACGGCGATGATGGCGATCACGACCAAAAGTTCGATGAGCGTAAATCCACGCCGAGACGAAGAGACCTTCGACATTCAAAATCTCCAAAAACAAGTGGACAGAGCCCGAATCTGGTCACATCGGTTGCGATGCACAGCACGCGGGCGGAAGCTGACCGACCAGACGCTTCCGGACTCAGCCGGGCATTCCATTGGCAGTCAGTAAACAGGTGGGAGCTGAAATCTCCGGCACTCGCAAGCCATGACTTGGAATGCCTCCGATCTCAGCCATCGGTGGGGGCGGGGAACGTATTGCGACGTTTCAGCGAAGAGAAGCCCGAATCGCCTGAGAATCCCAAAGTCGTCTAACTTGGCAGGCAATCGGCTTTCCCATCTCGAACGCACGTCAGGAAACTTCGCAGCAAGATGTTTGTCGTGCCAGGATTCTCCAGCGGCGCAAGATGACCTGAATCGGGAATCACGCGGAACGTTGCGTGCGGCAATGAGGAAGCGATTGCCGACATCTCCGCCGGTGGTGAAATGACATCCTGCTCGCCGACAAGCACGAGGGCCGGGCAGTCGATCGTTGTGAGCCACGGTCGAGCATCCGCTCGTTCCGCCATTCCGCGTGACGCGGCGGCGATGCCGCGCGGGTCGGTGGCCAAGATCACTCGCCGCAATTCCTCTTTGAGGATTGAACGGCGATTCGATTCGCGTTCGCTGAAGAACTTCGGCAACATCGCGTTCGCAACCAACTCCGATCCGCTGCGAACGACGTCGTCAGCCAATTTGAGCCGATTGGCCGCCGCCTCGGCCGAATCCGGAACGGCGCGCGTGTCGCACAGAATCAGTCCCTTCAATCGCGCCGCATGCCGACGCGCGAACTGCCAGGCGATGTAGCCTCCCATCGACAGGCCGCACAAAACGACCGGTTCCGTGATCATCAACGCATCGAGCAGCGCAGCGAGGTCATCGGCAAACTGTTCCATCGAGACTTTGCCCTCTGTCACCGTACTCTGTCCAAAGCCTCGCAGGTCGGGAGCGATGCAGCGATGGTCGCGCGACAAGTCCGCGATCTGTTCTCGCCACATCGTGTGATCGAGCGGAAAGCCATGCACAAACAATATCGATGAGCCTTGCCCGACATCGTTGATGGACAGCGTCGCTTCCGGGATGTCGATGCGTTTGAGCACGGCCTTGATCCTCGATTTGCTTTGAAACTGATCGGCTGAGGGTGCTTGATCACAGCAGGAACACGCCGACCACGATGTCGAGAATGCCCATCAGGCTGGCTCCGGCGATGACGCCGGCGCAGATCGGTTCGTGGTTTTCGACCCACAGGTTGCCGTGAGCGTTTTCTTCTTTGATACGACCGACGCCCAGCAGCCAAAACAAAAACGCGCCGGCGAACATGCACAGCGACGAACGAAAGTCGATCACGAATGCCAAACCCATCGCGATCGGCGACAACGGCAGCCGGTTCTTGGACATGATCCGAACAATTTCCAAAATCAAGGCGGCCAGGCCGGCGACGATCACCGCCGTCACAACGGACGACGGCAGTTGGCTCAACCCTTTCGTGAGGACTTCGGCGACCCCTTTCCAGATCGTCACGGCCGGCATGGGGAAATCTTTGGATTGCAGATTCTCGATTGACGCCGGATTGTTCGGGTCCACGTTCTTCATGAACAACGCGAAGAACAAGAACGTACTGGCGAGCGCTCCGCTGACGATGCCGATGATGTGTCCAACCGCCTGCTGGCGCGGCTTCGCACCCAGCATGTAGCCCGGCTTGATGTCCATCAGCAGATTGGACGAGTTGCCGACGACCTCGGCCGTGATGCCGGCGGTCGCCAGATTGGATTGGATGTCTCCTGGCCGAACCAAGCCGTAAAACAATTGCGTGATTTTGCTGGTCGCGCCCACGGGAGTCGTGCTGGTCAGCGCCGTCGAATTCGCGGCGACCAGTGACAAGACAAACGTCAGCGGCAGGCCCACCAGCGTGGCCCAAATCGGCACGCCGAAAAACGATTGAGCCATCCAGGCGGAAATCAGGCTCATCACCGGAATGCCCACCACGGAGATCCAGATCGGAAACTCGATGTCCTTCAGTAGATCCGTGCCGGTCTTCTTTCCGGTCAAGCCGCGAAAGGCGCTGGTGATGACATCCGGCTTGGAGAAGAACGCCGTGAACGACGCAATCACCATCGCCGCGACGCCGGGCCACAGCGCCCAGAGCGTGATCTGTCGCATGCCGAAGGTCACGCCGTCCGCCTTCGGTTTGATGTCGCCCAACTCGATCATCCACGGGGCGAGCACAAAGTAATTCAGCACGGCCCCCAGCAGCAGCGACGAACCCGCTCGGATTCCCATCAGGCCGCCAGCGCCGATCATCGCCACATCCAGGGCAGGCGAGATCGTCAGTTGCCGAACGTCGATACCGCGCAGACGCGGCACGGTCTTGTCGGTGACACCGAACAAATCAAACAGGTCTTCGTGGAGGTGCCAGAGTTTCTCTTTGGCAACGCCGAAGACTTTGGTCTGCAACCAGTGCTGCAGGCTTTCGGACTGCAAGAACTTGACGAACGCCGCCAACCCGGCCGCGATTCCCAGCACTTTTGCTTTGAACATTCCCACCGCAGCGTCGGACGAATGCAGCGTGTCCATGACGACGCCCGCCGCTTGACCTTCGGGGAAGGGATGCTGTTCGTCATTGATGAATCGCCGCTTCATCGGGAAGGCGAACAACACTCCCAAGATCGAGATGACCACGTTCCAGGAAATGATTTGCCACCACGGCAACAGCGTTTGATTGACGATCATGTACGCGGTCAGCGACGAGATCAGCGGCGCGGTCATGTATCCGGCCGACGTCGCGATCGACTGCATCGCGTTGTTTTCGAGAATCGTGAATTCACTGACGCCAATTTGCTGCAAGACCTTGAAGAACGCGAACGCCAGGATGACCGATGTGATGCCGACTCCCAGCGACCAACCGGTTTTCGCACCGATGTAGAGGTTCGTCGCCGACAGCACGCCGCCGAGGATGAAGCCGGTCAGTCCTGCTCGCAGCGTGAGCTGCGGCATATTGCCGCGATAGACATTCTCCAGCCACCAGCGATCTTTTTGCTCGACGGACCATTCCCGGATTTGGTCTTCGGTCAGTTGTTTGATCGCCATGTCGGCCTCCTGCGGACATCGTGGTGGATGCGTCTCGCCTCCGACCGACGCGAGACGCGTCGGCCACGGCAGCGTATCAAAAGTTGCCGCTGGGCGGCACTCGGAGTCGTGCCTATACTGCTCGGTGAATTCGTGACTCGTGACAGGTTTCCGAACATATCATGCCTGAATCATTTCGTGGCCAGTTTTTGATCTCGGCCAAACATCTGCGTGACGCCAACTTCTTCAAGACGGTCGTGCTGCTGCTGGAGCACAACCAGCACGGAGCGATGGGGTTGGTCGTCAATCGGCCCTCGTCGGTGACGGTCACGCAAGTTTTGACAGAGCACTTCGAGTTGCCGGAGACCGGCGAAGTCGTCTTCATGGGCGGCCCGGTCGAGCCGGGAAACCTCTTCATTCTGCACAACGCGGACGAGCTCGATTTTTCGGAGTCGCCGCCGCTCGAAGGGGTCTTCGTCGGTTGCACGCAAGATGTCTTCGAGTCAGTCGTGCAAGCCGTCTCCGAGGGAGATGAAGACGCTCGCTTCCGAGTCTTCTCTGGCTGCGCGGGTTGGTCACCGAAACAACTCGAAGGGGAAATCAATCGCGGCGACTGGCTGCTGCACGAAGCCTCGCCGGAGTTCGTCTTCCACAAAGACCCCTACGAAGTCTGGGACGAGTTGATGCGCACGTTCCAGAAGGCTCACCAACTTTTGCCCACCGCGACCGACCATCCCGAATGGAACTGACGGAGGATGGGCACTCTTGCCCGTCCTGCATTCGGACGGGCAAGAGTGCCCATCCTACTTGAGTCTTCACGCCGCACGGCGAGCATCGCTTTGCGAACGAGTCTGGCCGAATGCCGCTTTGAGTTGCCGCACGACAAGCTCGGCGTGATGAGCCGGCATCTCCGGGTACACGGGCAGCGACAGCACTTCGCGTGACGCGGCTTCTGCTTCGGGGAACTCGCCAACGCGATGGCCGAGATGTTCGAAGCAGGGCTGCACATGCAGCGGGATTGGGTAGTAAACCATCGCGCCGACGTGATTGGCTCGCAGGCGTTGCTGCACGCCGTCGCGTCGGCCGCCGGGAATGCGGACGGTGAATTGGTTGTAGACGTGCTTGTATTCGCGAGGCTCGACCGGCAAAGCGATCTCGTCGTTGAGGCTGTAGGCGGTGAACAACTCGCGGTACGTCTGCGCGTTGCGGCGACGGGCCTCGGTCCACTGATCGAGATGCTTGAGCTTGATCCGCAAGATCGCCGCTTGCAGTGCGTCGAGCCGACTGTTGAGTCCGATTTCGGTGTGATGGTAGTTGCCGGTGTCGCCGTGGACTCGCAGGCAGCGCAGTTGCTTGCAAAGGTCCGCGTCATCGGTCGTCAACATGCCGCCGTCACCCGCGCCGCCGAGATTCTTAGTGGGGAAGAAACTGAAGCAGCCGATCGTGCCGAGCACTCCCGCTCGGCGGCCACGATACTCGGCCCCGATCGCTTGGCAGGCATCTTCGACGATCGAAACACCGTGGCTCACCGCGATCCGCCACAGCCGTTCCATGTCGGCACACAGGCCGAAAAGATGCACCGGCATGATCGCTTTTGTGCGAGGCGTAATCGCCGCCTCGACCGCTTCGGGATCGACATTGAATGTCTCTGGGTCGATGTCCACAAATACTGGCTTCGCGCCGAGCCGGCAGATGGAACTGGCCGTCGCGAAGAATGTGAACGGGCTGGTGATGACTTCATCGCCGGGACCAACTCCGAGCGCCATCAACGCCAAAATCAACGCATCGGTCCCCGACGCGCAGCCGATCGCCGAGCGAGAATCGCAATACTTCGCGATTTCGGCTTCGAGTTGGCTGACTTCATCGCCCAGGATGAATTTCTGCTCGGCGAGCACGCGGCCGACAGCGGCGGTGACTTCGTGAGCAAGTGTCTGATGCTGAGCGATCAGAGAGATAAACGGAACCGGCTCGTGCGGTGCATGAGCAGAGAGATTTTGGTCGGACATGAGCGATTCCTTTCGCTGACGGGAGTTCGTTCCACGAACGCGCGGACAATACGCCGCGCAGGAAAATTCGGTCAAGACGTTTGTGGCGAAGCTGAGCCGGAGAGATTTCCCCACCGGCCGTTTCGAGCTAGCACGACGCGCAAGCGAGTGATCTTGTTTTGGACCACTCGCTCGCGCGTCGTGCTAGCGTGTGCGTCGGTATGCTCGCGGCGTCGTCGCGTACTTCGCCTCGCGGACGACGGCGGAGGTCGGCTTCGCTTGCTGTTCGAGTTCTCCGGAAAGCTGCGACAGAAACTTGGTGCTGGCACGGTTGATGATGACAACACGACTGGCTCCGCGCGGATTGTTCAGCGGACGGATGATGCAGACGACCTCGGATTCCTTTTGTGGATCGAATTCGCTCGCCGAGTCGGAATCATTCATCGCCGGAGTGACTGGAACTCCGAGCGTCGCCGCGGCCAATTTCGGTCGGTCCAACGAGTCTGCCGACTCGGAGCGACCTTTGGACGATGCGAATGGGCCGGAGAGTTCTTCGGTGGTGGAGTCGGAGTCATCGTCGTCAAAAGCCGGCTCCTCGATACGAGTCGGCGCGGTCGCGGCCTCGCGGATCGCCAATGAATCGGCTTGCGGTCGCGGCTCGCCCTGCGGGTGCAAGTGCGACAGTTTCACTTGGTCGAGCAAGTCATGGATCGGTTGCAGGCCGGAGTACAGGCCACGTTGGTCGCGTTGATCCGCAGCGATGCAGACCCCAATCAGACGACCTGCGGTGTCGAACAGTCCTCCGCCGGAGCGGCCTTGAACCGGGACTCCGGTGCATTCGATGTTATCCGGGCCGTTGTAGCGATTCAGACAGGTGACTCGATGTTGCAATTTTGTCGGCGGATCACCGGCGCTGCAGCCGATGCTGAAGACGTGCTGGCCGACGATCGTGGCGTTCGAGAGACCGGCAATCGGCGCGACGGGCAACGGCCGCGCGGTCGGAATCCAGATCAGTCCGATGTCCCGTTCGAGATCGTAGCGCAGCACATGGCCGACGGTCGTTTCGTGTTTGGTACCGTTGAAAATATCGACTTCGATCAGCGGCTTATCGTCGATCTTTCGGAAGATGTGTCCGCAGGTCAGGATCGTGGTGCGGCCCTCACGGCTGTCGATGATCGTGCCGGTTCCGAAGTTGATTCCCTGAGAATCCTTCACGCGAATCCGCAAACACGCCTGGAGCGGATCGGTGCTCGTGGGCTTCGTTGGATTCTCAGCATCGACCTGTTTCGCGCGAATGATCGGCGCGTCAGGTTTTGGGTTCGAGATCTCAGATTTCAAATTTGAAATTTCAGATTTCGGAGGACTGCTCTCGGCTTTCGGAGTCGCATTCGTATTCGCCAATCGCGCCCGGTCGCACATGCGGCGAAGATCGCTCTCCGATGGCTTGCCTTCGATGCGATCCACCTCGCGGCCGGCGATCATCAGGACGAACGACGGGATCGAGGTGATTCGATGCTGCTGACAGACGAAGGCGTTTTCGTCGGCGTTGACGATTTGCAGCGGGAAGCCCTCGCGTTGCAGTCGGTGGACCAGCGGAGCAATCTGCTGGCAGGGAGGGCAACGGTCGGGAGCAGTGAACTCCAGCACGACCGCTTCGGGATCAGCAGCGGTCACGGCCGCTGCCATCAGACACAACGCAACGACGTGCATGTCAGGCCTCCTTGCCTTCGAAATCGCGTGCGACTTGTAATTCCGACAACGCGAGACGACAGAATTACAAACCGATTCCGTACAGGCTCCGCCTTAGAATCGTTCGTTCGCCGCGAATTGGCCGAGTTCAAGATGTGTGGGCGGCTCAGCCGCGAATTGCAACTCGGCGAGCCTCAGCAAGAGCAGTCGCTGTGCCGGCTCGGAAAATTTTAGGACCGGTCGATAAACCGTCCGCGAAAGTGCCCGTCGTCTTCCAAAGCTTGATAACGGATTAGCAGCGACGGGTCGGTGATGATTTTGCCTCCGTTGTGCTGGGAGCGAATTGCGTGGTCGCAGATCGTCGTTGTCAGCAGCGTGCGCTCGACGGGGTACGACGGGCGGCCGGAGTCGAAGAATTTCTCGATGTTGAACGTCAGCGGATCGAAGAACCGCGCGCCGGGCGGAGCCGGCAGATAAAAACAGGTGCTGACCGGTTCGGCCTGGCCTTTGATGCGTCCGGCGAAAGCAAAGTCGGAGGTCGCTTCGACGAGGTTGAAGACGGCCCCTTTCGTGCCATCGGCGTATTCGATCAGCGTGACGAGCGGGTTCTTGGCCTGTTCACGCACGCGGCCGTAGTTGCGACTGGGACAGCGTGAGAGGGCGTGTTCGAGCAACGGCCATGACCAGCGGCCCTCGTCGCCGGCTTTCCAGACCGCCTCGCCCGACAGCGTTTGGATCGACTTCACGCCGGTCTCGCCGCCGGGGCGACGCTCCAGCATGCACTGCAAAACTTCGAGCACATGAAAGAGGTAAATCTCCCAAGTGTTTCGGTCGTAGCCGATGACGGCGACCCCTTCCTCGAACGGCGTGCTGAGCGGCGGAGCAAGCTCTGGAATCCGCCACGTCACCGGCAGCGACGAGCCGGCCATCAAGCCGAACTTCAATTCCTTCGAGGCGGCAACCATCTTTGCGGCCTTCTGATGGTCGAAGGACAAATGCTTGTCGACAAACACCGGCACGCTGCGACCGCTCTTGCGAAAGACGTCGATGACCTCTTGGAACATCTCGAAGCGCGGGTACTGGATTTGATTCCGCTCGTTCAACGGATAATCGCCATGCTCGATGATGAGCAGCACGGCATCGACATCCAGCTTGTCGCCGCCGAGTGCCTGGGCCACCGACGAACAAAGTTCGATGCCGTGCTTTTTGCAGACCTCCGGGCCGAGATCGTCCGCCGGCTGCTGATGGTTGAACATGCGCACGAGCTGAAACGGCGGCTGATGGTGCAGTCCATTGATCGTGTAGCCGTGAATGAACCTCCCGGCGATGTGATACGCGTGCGACCGCAGCCGATAGATCGAATTGATCGCCGCGACTCGCGGCAGTTTCGGTTTGGTCTCGTCAGCGCGAAGCGAAAACCACGGAGCCATCGCCGCCATTGAGCCAAGTTTCAACAAATCGCGGCGTCGCAGCCGAGTCGGTGGAACGCTCATGGGTGATTCCTGTCGGTACTGAGTCATTGGTCGCTGCACAAATCGGCGAAGCCGACGAAAACGTAGCCGTCTTCGCTCCGCGTGATGAGCCGGGCGCTTCACGGCGGCCACAAATGCCCGGTGATTGTGGACGTGTGAAGCGTTCGGCTCATCACGCGGGAGCGTGATGGCTACGGAGTCTGCGGCAGTCTATCGGCGAGTCGGCGAATCGTCAGTCACGTTGTCGGTGCGAGCGGTGCCGCATACAGTCTCCGCCATTATGGATTTGACCACTGGGCTGCAGTTGCTGCTGGCCTTTGTTTTGGTGCTGCTCAATGGGTTTTTCGTTTTGGCGGAGTTCGCTCTCGTCAAAGTTCGCACCACGCGCATCGAGGAATTGGCTCGGAACGGAGATCGGCGGGCGATACTGGCTCGCGGGATGCTCACCGAGTTGGACGAGTACCTCTCGGCAACGCAGCTCGGCATCACCGTTGCGAGTTTGGCATTGGGCTGGGTGGGCGAGCCGGCGTTCGAGCACATCCTGCAAGGGATCATTGGCCGACCGACGTGGATGACGGACAAAGCGAGCCACATTCTCTCGGCGATCATCGCCTTCAGCCTGATCACCTTCTTGCATATCTTGCTGGGCGAGCAGGCTCCCAAGATTCTGGCGATCCGGCGGGCGGAGCAAACGACGCTGGCGATCGCGTTGCCGATGCGGTGGTGCTTTCGGATGTTTTACATCCCGATGCTGGCGGTGAACGCCGGCTGCGATTTGATCCTCAAACTGCTCGGACTGGAGGCGGACCATCACGAAGTCGCGCACACTGAGCAAGAATTGCGAATGCTGTTATTCGCGACGCAGGCGACGGGATCGTTCTCGTTCAACCAATTGCTGATGGTCGAGAACCTGTTTGATCTCAGCAAGCAAACAGTGCGTGATGCGATGATCGCGTGGCCGCAGGTCCAATCGTTGTCGGCCGACACTCCGCTGGCGGAAGTCATGCGAACCGTGCGTGAGCATCGCTTCTCGCGCATCCCGGTGCTCGATTCGAAATCGCGCGAGCCGGTCAAGTACCTGCTGATGAAAGACCTGTTGCTGTTGGATCAGGGGGATCGCGATTGGCAGCGCATTCTGCGTCCGCTGCGGATCGTCGGGCCGGCAGACAATCTCGCCATAACGATGCAGGAACTGCAACGGGACGGCGCGAACATGGCCGTCGTCATGGACGGCCATCATTCGGTCGGCCTCATCACTCTGGAAGACATCCTGGAAGAGATCGTCGGCAAGATCGAAGACGAGTACCCGCGTCTGCCGCGACTCTTCTTGAAGGATGCACTCGAATCCGGTGCGATCCTGTTGGATGTGGCGGCGACAAACACGGAGGCCGCGATTCGCGAACTCATCGCTGCGATCCCGACGGCCAACATCCCCAGCGATGTGGACATCGCCGGACTGGCGCTGACCCGCGAGCAACTCATCACGACGGATGTCGGCTTCGGAGTCGCGATCCCGCACGCTCGTTGTCCGCGACTGTCGAAGCCGATCATGGTCTTCGGCCGCTCCGACGAAGGCATCCTGTTCAGCCCGACGTCCACCGAACCTGTGCGGTTGATTTTCCTGCTGGTCACACCCGCCGATCGTCCAAACTTGCAGGTCTTCTTCCTGGCACAACTGGCCAACGTCGCGAAGAGCGAGTTCGTGCGTGAGAAGCTCCGGCAGGCGAAGACCGTGCAAGAGTTGCTCGGCATCATCGAAGCCGCCGACCCGGCCGTGACGGGCTAAACGAAAAGTAGACCGGACGCCCACGTCCGGTCAGACTCGCTTGAGACCGGACGTAGGCGTCCGGTCTACGATCGTCGCCGAGTCACTCGGCTTTCAAAATCGAGCCGCAGGATGTGGCCGGAACTCAAGCCGACCAGCAACCACTCCCCCAGCGGGTCGCAGATCACGCGCACGATTTCCTCGTCCACTTCCGTTGACCAGAGCAACCTGCCGCTGGAGTTGAGCCAGTACAAATGATGTTCGAGCGTCGCTGCGGCGATACGATCGCCATCGAAGCTGCACGACACTCGACTGACCGTTCCTTCGGTGAGATATGAGTCCCGCGTCGAACCGTCGTCGCCGTCGAACGACTGGATGCCCTGATTGAATCCCGCGACCAAAATCATCTTGCCATTGGCCGCTGCACACATCTCTCCCAGCGAGGCGAAACACTTTTCGCTCCAGAGTCGCTCGCCGCTGATGCGATGAGCACAGACTTGGCCGTACTCTGCCGCGCCGATCAACACCGGTTTGTTGGCCAGAAACTGAATCCACTTCAGCGGCCGAGCCGTCTCGAAGATGCTGAGCTGTTCGCTCTGTTCTCCCAACACGAGGTTTCCGCCGTTGGCCAAACTGATCGCCGTCTGCCGGCCATAGGGTGCGAGAGCAACGCCCAATGCTGCTTCCGGCAAGCCGACCGACCATTCTGCTTCGAGCTTGCCGTTCAGCCGAAGCACTTTTCGGTCGCCGAGGATCACCGCCCCCACCGCGTTCGTGTCCGACCACGCGACCACTCGCACACCGCGCAGACCGTTCGACGATTTCAGCAATTCCCCGCGCCGGCCAATGCGATACAGCCCGCCGCAGTCATCCGCCGCCAGCACTTCGCCCGATTCGCGGCCCATGTCCATCGCGACCAATGGACCTTCGAGCGCAAACGCCCAACGCAACGTCGGCGGATTTCCCTGCCCATCTCGCAACCAGAGTGGCTCAGACATGCTCATCGTGGCGAGCATGATAGAGGGGTCGGGGGTCGGGGGTCAGGGATCGGAGGTGCGGTCTTTCTCCCTCTCCCTTTGGGAGAGGGCCGGGGTGAGGGATCCAATTGTGAATGCGATCGCTAATCACGATTGAGTCCCTCATCCGGCCTTCGGCCACCTTCTCCCGAAGGGAGAAGGACTGAAACGGTGCCGCCTTGGCCGATCGAGACATCACTCGATCGGCAGCGTGTAGGCAATCGCTCCGATTGCTTTGCCTTTGGGCACGTCCTTGTAGTGCGGGTGGCACGATTTGCACTTCTCCATCACCACCGGAACGATCGTCGCTGTGCGGAGGAAACGCTTGCCATCTTTCTCGACGACCTTATCCACGGACGCCTTGCCGCCGAGGATTTCTTTGATCGCAGCCTTCTCGAAGTCATCGGCCGGAGCGTTGACCGCCTCGAGTGGATCGCCGGTCGCATCGATCAGCCGCACTTCGTGGTGCCCCTTCGCCTTCATCTCTTTCCACAACAGCTTGCCGGCGACGGCGGCGGCAGGTTCATCCCCCTTCACATAGTGCTCTGTGATCAGCACGATCGCTGTCTTGTAGAGATCGTCGAGCATCTTCGTCTGCTTGCGAGTCCGTTCGACCGCCGCGTCTGGCTTGTCTCCCTTCGTCCCCTGGCCGGGCAACAATGAGACTCCCAGCAACAGCAGACCCAAACCAAGAACGATTCCACGAGCGCTGTGCAATTTCATTTTGAGTACCTTTCTTTGCGGGACGAACTACGAGTGACACTGCGCTTCGCACCGGGGATTTTGACCGGCAGGACGTCGCACAATCGGACGCCTTTGAGGTAATCCACCTGCACCTGCTCGGCCCGCGCGAGCACGTTGCGCAACTTGCAATAATCCTGAATGACACAAACGTTGTCGGTCCCGACGCACTCCAACAGGTGCAGCGATCCCTCGAACGCTTCCACGATCTCACCGATCGTGATCTCCTCGGCAGCGACCGCTAATTCGATGCCGCCGCCGATGCCGCGCACGCTCCGGACGTACCCCAATCGAGCCAACTGGTTCACGACCTTGGCCACGTTTGGAGCCGAAATGCGAAAGAATCCCGCGACCTCGGCGATCGTCGTGCGATCGGAATCCGACGCGAGATACATCAGCGTTCGCAGCGCGTAATCAGTTTGCAGCGAGAGTCGCATGATCGGGGTCCGGTTCAAATCAACAAAAGAAACATTAAAAATGTTTGTTTTGTTTAGCTCACCGAATTCTGAGCCGCAAGTGTGCGTTTCAGTGAGCGGCACGGTGGGCGACTTCGCGCGCCCGCTTGACATTCCGAACCGGCGGTTTGACAGTGACGCCCTCGCACGTCGAACGGTCGAGATCACCTCATTGAGTCAGACAGTTCATGAGCAACGACAAGAAACGAATCCTGATTCTGGGTGGTGGATTCGCCGGCGTTTACACCGCGATGTATCTCGAACAAGCGATGTTCGCGATCGAACGGCCGAACATCGAAATCTCACTGGTCAGCCTGGAAAACTACATGGTTTTTCAGCCGCTGCTCCCCGAAGTCATCAGCGGCACGATCGAGATGCTGCACGTCATCACGCCGATCCGTCGGCTGGCCAAGCGGACTCGGCTGCACACGCGCGAGATTCTCAGCATCGACCTCGAACGCAAAGTCGTCACGCTCGGCCCCGAATTCCTGCCGAAGATCAAAGAACTACCGTTCGATCATCTGGTCGTCGCGCTCGGTTCGCGGCTGAACTCGGACCTTGTGCCAGGGATGCGTGAGCACGCCATCCCGTTCAAATATCTCGGCGACGCGCTGCGTCTGCGAACCGCGATCGTGCAAGTGCTCGAAGAGGCCGATAACGAAACTGATCCGGAAGAACGACGAAGACTGCTGACGTTCGTGGTCGGCGGCGGCGGGTTCTCCGGCGTCGAGTGCATCGCCGAACTCAACGATTTTTTGCAAAGCGCCGTCTTGGCCTACCAGTCGATCAAGGCTCGTGACTTGCGAGTCATCCTGCTGCAAAGCGCGGATCGCATTCTGCCAGAACTCGGCGAAGACCTCGCGAAGTACGCTCACAAAATTCTCGAACAGCGCGGCATCGAAATCCGCTTGAACACTCGGCTGAAGGCGGTCACGGCCGAGGGTGCCGTCTTGCAAGGCAAGAATTCGCCCGAACTGGAATTCATTTCTGCGCGAGTCGTCGTCGCGACCGTCCCCGCCGCGCCGCATCGGCTGGTCGAGAAATTGCCGTTCGAGAAGGACAAAGGTGGCCGTGTCGTCGTCGTTCCGGAAATGCACATCGCGGGAACTCCGCACGTTTGGGCGCTGGGAGATTGCGCAGCGGTGCCGCAACCGGACGGCATCATGTCGCCGCCGACCGCTCAGCACGCGCTGCGACAAGCCCAGACTTGTGCCGCGAACATTCTGGCCACGTTGCGTGGGACTCCGTTACGACGATTCTCGTTCACCGGCTTGGGCAAGCTCGCGTCGCTGGGACATCGCTCGGCAGTGGCGGAAGTGTTTGGGATCAAACTCCGCGGCTTCATCGCCTGGATCTTTTGGCGAGCGGTCTACCTCAGCAAGTTCCCCGGCCTGGACCGCAAGTGGCGGATCTTCACCGACTGGTGCTTGGATATTTTCCTGCCGCGTGACATCACCGAGGTCCGCATCTTTCGCGCAGATTCGGTCACTCGCCAGCATCTGCACACCGGTGAAGCGGTGTTCGATCAAGGCGATTTTGGCGACAAAGTGTTCGTCGTGGTCAGCGGCGAAGCCGATGTGCTGCGAGACGGCCATTCGGTCGCGACGCTCAAGGCGGGTGACGTTTTCGGCGAGATGGCCTTGATCGCCGACCACCCACGCAGCGCAGCGATCCGAGCCAAGACGCCGCTCGATCTCATCAGCATTTCCCGCGAAGCGTTCGAGACGCTGGTGACTCACCTGCCGGGCGTTAAAACCTCGATGAACGAAGTCCTGCAAAAGCACACGGCCCTGCGTGACTCCGTCCTGCAACAGATCGAAGACGCCGCTCGCCACTGATGACACTAACCCCACCGAGCTTGCCTCGGTGGCTCGCGGGATTTTGCACGACTCGCATCCCGCACCACTCCAGGAAAACCCAACATGAATCGCGACCGATCATTCAAACTGCTTCTGACTGGTTTCCTGATCCTGTCCAGCGGGCCGTTCTTGCTCCCGCTCAATGCCGCAGATGCGAAGCGGCCGAACGTGATCTTCATTTTCACCGACGACCACGCCGCACACGCGATGAGCTGCTACGGATCGAAGATCAACCAGACGCCGAATCTCGACCGCATCGCGCGCGAAGGGATGCGATTTCAGAATTGCTTTTGCACGAACTCGATCTGCGGACCCAGTCGAGCGGTCATCCTCACCGGCAAGCACAGCCATTTGAATGGCTACAAAACCAACGAAGGGGGCGAGAGTTTTAACGGGGCTCAGCAGACGTTTCCCAAGCTGCTGCAAACCGCCGGCTATCAAACCGCGATGATCGGCAAATGGCATCTCGGCAATAACCCGACCGGTTTTGATTACTCGGACATCCTGGTCGGCCAAGGCCCGTACTACAACCCGCCGATGATCGCCAACGGCCAGCGCGTTCAACGCACGGGATACACGACCGAGATCCTCACCGACTTGGCACTGGACTGGCTCGAAAAGGGGCGTGACAAGGACAAGCCGTTCATGCTGATGTGGCAACACAAGGCTCCGCACCGCGAATGGCAGCCGGGGCCGAAGTACTTCGACCTCTACAAGGACGTCACGATCCCGGAACCTGACACGCTGTTCGACGATTACTCCGGCCGAGGCACCGCCGCTCACAAGCAGGACATGACGATCGAGAAGACAATGACTCGCTTCGATCTGAAGTTCGATCCGCCGAAGAACCTCAACCCGGAACAACTCGCCGCGTGGCACAAAGCCTACGACGACGAGAACGCCGCGTTCGAGAAGGCCAAGCTCACCGGCAAGGAACTCGTGCGCTGGAAGTATCAGCGGTACATCAAGGACTACCTGCGCTGCGTCGCCGCCGTCGATGACGGCGTCGGCCGAGTACTCAAGCACCTCGACGACGCGGGCCTCGCCCAGAACACGATCGTGATTTACTCGTCCGATCAAGGCTTTTATCTCGGCGATCACGGCTGGTTCGACAAGCGGTTCATGTACGAACCGTCGCTGCGCATGCCGCTGGTCGCTCGCTGGCCCGGAGTCATCAAACCCGGCTCGCTCAACACGGACCTCGTGCAAAACCTCGACTTCGCCGAGACGTTTCTCGACCTCGCCGGAGCCGAGATTCCCCAAGACATGCAGGGCCGCAGCATCGTCCCACTTCTGAAAGGCCAGACGCCCAGCGATTGGCGAAAGAGCATCTACTACCACTACTACGAATTCTTCTCCGACCGCGGCGCTTCCCATGCCGTCCGCCGCCACTACGGCGTGCGCACTGACCGCTACAAGCTGATCCACTTCTACAACGAAGACGAGTGGGAACTGTTCGATCTTCAAAAAGACCCGAATGAAATGCGCAGCATCTACGCCGATCCGGCCAACACTGAAGTCGTCAAAGAGTTGAAGGCGGAGGTCGCACGACTGCAAAAGCTCTATCAAGTCCCGGACGATCGCGGGAAGCTAAAAGCTTCCGAACTGTGAGAGCCTCTCATCCGCATACCGAAAATTAGCCGCGCGGCGCTAGCCCCGGTTTTACGGTATGAACCGGGGCT
>CAMDPK010000075.1 GCA_945904015.1 Candidatus Kuenenia stuttgartensis
TTGTTTTGGCGAGCCGATGGGCGTTCGCCCTCGGACAACTCCGCACAACAACCGACTCGGTTTCAACCGTCCGCGACCAATCGCGGCACTCAATCATCGTCTCGCCAAACAGCGATCGCGCTGCCTTCCCCCGCCGCGAGCCTCTCGCCGCTGCCGAACCGCTGGGCGTCAGCCCTCTGTCTTCTTGCCACAACGTGGCCGCCCTATGCCAGCCCAGGCCATCGGCCTGGGTCACGATCACAACAACCAAGAGGAAGCCCCAACGGGGCGACCCTAATCGTTGCTCGTCATCGTTGATGGGATGTTTCATGTCCGTCGAATTTAGAGCCGCCCCGTTGGGGCTTTGAACTCGGATGGTTTCCGTGACCCAGGCCGATGGCCTGGGCTGACATGGGGCCGTCCCGTTGGGACTGAACCGCATCGGACGGGACTGAACCGCATTGGCTGCCCCTTTGGGACTTCGCCGCCATCCGAGTCGCACGTCACACGAAAAGCCGCTCGATCGGTTGAGCCTCGTAGACCGGATATGGCCGGCCAGTCGCGTCATGCCACACGGCCTCGGAGGGTATGCCGAGCGCCTGATAGATCGTGGCGGCGAAGTTTTCCGGCTTCTGCGGATCAGTCGTGGGATAGGCACCGCTCTGATCGGAGGCTCCGATGACGGTGCCTCCGCGCACTCCGCCGCCTGCAAACCAAGCGGTTTGGACTGGTCCCCAATGATCGCGGCCGGAGGTCTTGTAGATTTCGGGAGCAATATGACTGATGCACGGAGTGCGGCCGAACTCGCCGGCCATGACCACCAGAGTGCTGTCGAACAGACCGCTCTCCTGCAAGTCATCCAGCAGCGCGGAGGCGGACAGGTCGGTGGGCGGGAATAGAAAATTCTTCAGCATCGGGAAATTGTTGCCGTGCAAATCCCAACTTCCAAAGTTGCCGAGATTCACCTGCACCATGTTGACACCCGCCTCGATCAATCGCCGAGCCATCAGCAGCGACCAGCCGAACGAATTGTCGCCGTAGCGTTCGAGAATCTTCGGATCGGCCTTGCGCACATCAAACGCTTCACGCACCTTCGAGTCGGCCATCAGCGAAATGACCGATTGCCGGATGCGGTCGTAGCCGCCAACCGATGCCGCATCTTCCAGGTGTCGCTGCTGTTTTTCGACGATGTCCAAGATGTCGCGGCGTTCGCGGAACCGCGGCGCGAGCACTCCTTCGGGCAGAGTGAGATTCGGCACTTCGAATCGCCAATCCAGTTTGTCCGCCGGTTCGCCCTTGTGCAGATTGAAGAGGTATTTCGGAAACGCACCCGAGTACGAGTGATAGGCATGCGGCTTGTCGGTTGCCTCAATGAACCATGGTTCGTGTTTGTTTCCCAGTAGTCCCGCGAATTGACCGGAGAACATCCCGGAGTTCGAGTGATAAACCTTCTCCGGCAACACGACGCTGGGCGGCAGATGATTGCGTCGCACCGACGTGGCTCCGGCGATCGCCGCGATGCTGGGTGCATCAATCGACTGCGGCTTCATCGCGCGATACGTCGGCGGCACGGCCGACTTGCCGGTCAGCATCATGTAGGTGGCCGCATCATGGCCGTTGTTGTTGTGCGTCAGCGACCGGACCAGCGCCCACCGATCGCTCCGCTGAGCCAACAGTGGCATGTGCTCGCAAATCTGAATTCCCGGCGTGCGAGTCGCGATCGGATTGAACTCCCCTTTGAAATCGGTCGGCCCTTCCGGCTTCATGTCGAACGAGTCGTGCTGCGAGAGTCCTCCCGTCAGAAAAATGTAGATGACCGCGCGATGTTTTGCCGCGTTCGCCGTTCCTTCGGCCGCTCGAGCTTGCCAGCCCGCGACATCGACACTCGACAAGCCCAGCAGGCCGAGCGACCCGGCCTGCAAGACGGCTCGACGCGCGATCGGTTGCGAAGTCAGAGAATCAGCAGAGCGTCTCATCTCAGAACTCCCTCATCGCGAGCGGTTTCGATTGAGCAAGATGATACGGAGACCGGTCGGGCGGACCAAACCTTTTTCGATTTGGTTAGCCGCTTTGATTCCTTCGGACGTCTCAAGTCAGTATTTCGCGGACGACTACTCCATGCACGTCGGTCAACCGAAAATCGCGGCCGGCGAAACGGAACGTCAGACGCTCGTGGTCCAGGCCCATCAGGTGCAGAATCGTGGCATGCAGGTCGTGCATCGTGCAAATGTTCTCGACGGAGTGCATGCCGAGGTCGTCTGTAGCGCCGTAGATCGTCCCGCCACGCACGCCGCCTCCAGCCAGCCACACGGAAAAACCTTCGGGGTGATGATCGCGGCCGTCGCGGCCGGCGGAATGCGGAGTCCGTCCGAACTCGCCGGCCCAGACGATCAGCGTCTCGTCGAACAGGCCGCGCTGCTTGAGGTCTTGAATCAGACCGCCGATCGCCTGATCGGTGTCGAGCGCGTTCTTCTCGTGTCCCGCTTTGAGATTGCCGTGCTGATCCCAAGTGCCGTTCGAGGCTCCGGGTGGGCAAGTGATCTCGACGAACCGCACTCCCGATTCGATCAGCCGTCGTGCTCGCAGGCATTGGATGCCGTAGAGCCGCTGCGACGGCACCTTCGAATCGAGTCCATAGAGTTGCTGCGTTGCTTCGGACTCACGGCTGAGGTCGAGCACATCCGGTACGAGCGACTGCATCCGATACGCCATCTCGTAGTTCTTGATCGCCGATTCGACCGCGTCATCAACGCCGAGCGTGCGCGAGAACGACTCGTCTTGCCCGCGCAGCAGCGCGAGCTTCGCCTGCTGAATCCGCGAGTTCTTGTCGGCCGGCGTCAGGTTGTCGAGCGGGACGCCATCCGCGTTGAGCATCGTCGCCTGCTGATTCGCCGGCAGAAAACCGCTGGAGTAATTCTCGAAGCCGCCGCACGGGACAACGCCAAAACTCAACACGACGAAGCCCGGCAGATTGCGGCTCTCGTTGCCGAGTCCGTAATTGACCCACGAACCGAGGCTCGGTCGCCCGGCGTTGTTCGAGCCGGTGTGCAGAAACAACACGCCGGTCGAATGGATCGGCAAGTCGGCCTTCATCGAGCGGATCACGGCAAGGTCATCCGCATGCGCCGCGATGTGCGGAAACAAACTGCTGATCGGCATCCCGCTCTCGCCGTGCTGCCGAAACGCCCACGGACTCTTGAGCCACTGCCGATTCCCATTCGCCGTCGGGTTCTTCGATTCGAGGAACGGCTTGCCATCGAGTTCGTCCAGCTTCGTTTTCGGATCGAAGGAATCGACGTGCGAAACTCCTCCGTCCATGAAGCAGAAAATGACATGCTTGGCTTTCGGCGGAAAGTGGGGAGTGGTGAGTGGTGAGTGGGGAGCGGTTTCGGCGGGTGTCTCACTGCTCATCAGCGCGGAGAGTGCGAGCATGCCAAATCCGTTCGCTGAAGCGGCCAATATTTCGCGCCGCGTCACAGGTGACGCGCGACGACCGGGGCAGCCACGGGTGGCACAGCTTGCTTCAAGCTGTGTGCGAAGCATCGGAAACTCAAAGCCGGCGTTTAATGATCTGTTGAGACTCATTTTTCAAACCACCTCAACTCCAGGATTCCAATGCCTGCGGCACACAGCTTGAAGCAAGCTGTGCCACCCGTGATCCAACTGGCTTTCAATGCCTACGGAATGTAGATGAACTCTTTCAGATTGAAGATCGCATGTGCGAGATCACGCCACACCGGTTGACTGGTCAGCACATTGGTCGACGGGACTTGGTGAAGCTCCGCGAGTTCGACCACAGTCCGCTCAAAACGCTGGCGTTCGCTGTCGGCCGGCGAGCGGTTGAGGGCCGTTTGGAACAAAACATCGATCCGCGCACCGATCGAATCGTTCGAGCCGGCCACCAATCGCTGTGCCCAAACGTCGGCTTGTTGCAGCACGAACGGATCGTTGAGCAACGCCAATGCCTGAGCCGGAACGTTGGTCACGTCGCGTCGGCCTTGAGTCACCTTGCCGCCGGGGAAGTTGAAGGCTTCGAGAAACTTCGGTCCCTCCATCAAGTTATTTTTGATGTAAATGCTGCGACGGCCGTGACCGTCCAGTGGACCGGCGAAGAGACGGCGGTCGGCGTAGTCCTTGTCGCGGAACGGCTGCACGCTGGAGCCGAACAGCGTGCGGTCCAGGCGGCCGCTCGCAGTCAGGATCGAATCGCGGATCGCCTCGGCTTCCAGGCGCCGAGCCGGGTAATGCTGCAACAGTCGGTTATTCGGATCGACCTCTCGCGAAGCGATCGAAGGCTGATTCGATAACTGAAACGTCCGCGACAGCACGAGCGATCGGATCAGCTTCTTCATCGACCAGCTTTCGGCCACGAAGCGAGTCGCCAGATGATCGAGCAGTTCCGGATGCGACGGTAACTCGCCGACGTGGCCGAAATCGTCCACCGTGCGGACGAGTCCCGTTCCGAACAAGTGATGCCAGACGCGATTCACGAACACTCGCGCGGTGAGCGGATTGCTCGGACTCGCGATTCGATCGGCGAGTTCCAACCGGCCGCTGCCGGCAGTCGCGAATGGATCGCGCGAGGCGGACAACACTTCGAGAAATCTTCGCGGCGCGGTCTCGCCCGGCCGCATGACGTCGCCGCGAGCGAAGACCGGTTGATCGTAGCCGTGGCTCGATTCACCGACTCCCGCGACGACTCGCGGCAGTGCGAGTTGTGCTTCGGTCTGTCGGTATTCCTTCGCCAACTCCGCCAATCGCGGCGACGAACCGACTTGGTTGGCGAGCAGTTCGCGACGCAGCAGAGTGTCGAGCCAGCGGGCCTCCTCGTCGGTCGCACGGTCCGCGGCCCAAGCTCGCAACGCGGCTTCGATGACGATGACGTAACGGCTCAAGACGTGGGGCAGGTTTTCAACTTGCCCGCCACTTGGGTCAGATGGCCGGGCAGGTTGAAAACCTGCCCCACGGAACAGCGGACGCAGGTGAGCCAATTCCGCTCGCGGCGGTTCCGGGCCGTCGTGCAGGACGATTCGCGTGATGCCGAAATACGAACGCGGATTCTCGGCCGCCTTGTCCCACGGCAGTTTGTAGTTGTCTTTGTCGCCACCCAGCGCCGCGAGCTGATCGGGAAACTTCGGGTTGTCGAACATCGTCATCAGCTCGGCGTACGTCCGTAGCGAGTCCCGTTCATCGGGGGGCGAAAACATCTCCCAGTGCAGATCACTGCTGGTCAGCGCGCGGTAGTTTTTGTAATTCAACTGGCAGTTGTTCGAGACCAACCGCACCGCACTGCTGCGCTGGCCGAGCACTTGAAAGCTGATGTTCTTCTTGCCGAGCGGCAGCACCGGCGAACGAAGTGTGCCGTTGAGCTTGTCCGACAGCGAGTGCGTGAAACAACCCGCCGGCAGCACCGCGCGAACGAGGGCGTCGCCATCGGGATGCAACGCGAAATCTCCGCTGCGATAAATCCCGTTTCGCAGAGCCTGCCCGCCGATCTGCCAGCCTGTTGGTCCCGGCGAGCGGGCAAACTCTGCGAAAGTTTCGAACTGCGTGCGGTTGAATTCGGTTCGTTCGCGGTCCTCTTTCGCGTACCGCTCGGACAGCTTCTGCCATTCGGTCGGAAGCGCGGCCGGGTCGGCCATTGTCGCGGTCGCGAGAATGCGCAACGGCTCGAATGGGTCTTCGAGCGGCATCTTCTCGGCGGCCAGGACGGCGATCCACTTTTCCAATCGCTTGGTGTCCAAGCCTGTCGCGAGTTCTGCGGCGTCGGCCCGGTTGGCTCGTTTCGCCAAGGCCGCCTGCATGTGCCTCGCAAACTGCGACGTCTCCTGCATCCAGACAGCGGCGAGTTCTTTTCGCAGCTCGGTTTTCAATTCCGTCAGACGCTGCGTGAGCTTGGCGTTCACATCGGGCGCGTCGATGCAGTGACTCACCAGCCGCGAGCTGCGCAGGATGCCAAGCATCCCGTAATAGTCCTGCATCGACACCGCATCGAGCTTGTGGTTGTGGCAGCGAGCACACGCGACGGTCGTCGCCTGAAACGCTTTCGTTAGCGTGTCGATCTGATTGTCCGCGAGGTCATAGCCGATCGACGGCAGGCTGATGCAATCGTCGTGGTTGACCTCACCGAAGCGATAAAATCCAGTGCCGATGATCGACTCGTTGAAGCGTTCAGTTGGATGCTGACGCGCAACTCGTAGGTTGGGTCTCTGACCCGACCCGTTGTCGCTCGGATCGGTCGGGTCAGAGACCCAACCTACGGGCAACAGGTCGCCGGCAATGTGCTCGCGAATGAATTGGTCGAATGGGACGTCCGCGTTGAACGCTCGGATCAGGTAATCGCGATATCGCCAGGCGTGGTGGACTTCGTAGTTCCACTCGTTGCCGTGAGTCTCGGTGAAACGCACGACGTCCATCCAATGCCGCGCCCACCGTTCGCCGAAGTGCGGTGAGTCGAGCAGCGCATTGACGAGCTTTTCGACGGCGACCGCGGGCCGATTGGATTCTTGGTCATGCAGAAATGCGGCGACCTGTTCAGACGACGGCGGCAGTCCCGTCAGCACGAGGCTCAATCGCCGGACGAGCGTTCGCGACTCGGCCGGCTCGGCCGGCTTGAGGCCATGTTTCTCCAGTCGAGCGAGCACGAAGCGATCGACCGGATGATCGGACCAATCGGCCTGCTGAGGTCGCGGGACTTCTGCATCCTGAACCGGTTGCAGGCTCCACCAGCGAGCGCGAACTCGCATCGTTTCTTCCCACGAGTCAGCAGCCTTCAAGGGGACCGGTTTATCGCGCGGATCGGGTGCTCCCCGTCTGATCCACTCTTCGAGGTCCGCGATGGCCGCCGCCGGCAGCTTGCCTTTCGGCGGCATTTTCACGGAGTCATCGGTGTACCGCACCGCTTTGATGAGCAGGCTTTCGTTCGGTTTGCCCGGCACGATCGCGGCCCCCGATTCGCCTCCCTTGCGGACGCCGTCGCGGCTGTCGAGCAACAATCCGCCCCCCAACTTCTTGGCGTCGGCGGCGTGGCACTCGGAACAATGCGCGACGAGCAGCGGTCGGATTTTCTTCTCGAAGAATTCGACGCCAGGGTCGTCCGCGTGCGCTCGATTTGACGAGCACATCGTCGCGAGTGCCGAAGCCGACAGAATGACGAGAGTTCGCAATGCAATCATCAGAGTCTTCCGGCACTGCGGGTCAGGGGTGGGACGCATTCGGGCCGGCCATCGTAACCCGAAGCGTCAGCGAGGGCGAACGTTTTGTGATCCTCCAATTTCAAAATCACTTGGAGCGCTCGCCCTCGCTGACGCTTCGGGTTCGTTTGGCCGGCAAGCCCTCACACGGACGTGACGTCACGCGAGCGTGGATGATCGACCAATTGGCCGCTGTGCAGTTGGCCGTTCATCGCTGCGGGTCTCCACGGGGCGGGAGCGTCGAAGCAGGCGAGATCGAGTTTCATGTCGGTCACGAGCACTCCCGGACGATGACGTGGCAAGTGGCCGACGATTAAGCCATCAGGACGGACAGCGAAACTCCCCCAGCAGGAGGGCCGCGCTGTGCTGTTGTTCGCACTGATCCAGAAATGATTCTCGGCTGCTCGGCATTGCATCGTCGCCGGGACGATCGTCTTCCAGATGTTGTATTTCGGGTCAGCCGCGACCGTCTTTCGAGCGTTGTGAAACGACTGAAACAGCACCTCGACTCCGAGTTGCTTGTAGCCGCGATACAGCTCCGGAAAACGATAGTCGTAGCAGATGGCGACTCCGCAAGTGATGCCCTTCACCTGAAACGTCACGAAGCGGTCGCCGGGGGAGTAGTGGCACAAATCGAACGTCGCATTCTTGCCGGCGACACCCGTGCAGAAGCGCTTGTCGTAGCGATCAACGATTTGGCCCTTGGGATTGAT
The DNA here is from genome assembly GCA_945904015.1 of Candidatus Kuenenia stuttgartensis. Classification (GTDB taxonomy): domain Bacteria; phylum Planctomycetota; class Planctomycetia; order Planctomycetales; family Planctomycetaceae; genus SXKJ01. The sequence continues at coordinate 7,886 of CAMDPK010000075.1, forward strand.
GACGTACACGCAGTTGTGCGGCTTGTGCTGCGCATCGAGTCGATGCGTTGAGCCGAGCAGCACCCAGACTCGATGTTGTTTCGCTGCGGCCATCACGTCGCCCGTCGCGGCAGCGAGCGCGGTCCAATCCAAATCAGCGATGCCGGGCAGATCGACTCCGGCGTAACCCGACAAAGCGCACTCCGAGAAATGAACGATGTCGGCCTCCTGTTCGGCGGCCTGCTGAATCTGTTTCAGCACCCAACGGCGGTTGTGCTCGATCTGGCCTTCGACGGAAAACTGGCAGGTGGCGACGCGGAGCGATTTCATGGGCATGCGAAACTCCTTGGCAAGCGATTTGGCCGCGTGACGATACCACTCCGGCCGGTCGGCTTCGAGCGACCCGCCAAGAACTCGGCACGCCAGAACGCGACGGAGAAACAACATTGTGGCAACCAATGATCCGGCCTAACATCGGTGCCACAAAGGGAGATCATCATGGTCAAAACACTGCGCCGAGTCGGTAACAGCAACGCCTTGCTGCTCGACAAGCCGATCATGGAATTGTTGGGGATGTCCGAGGGATCCCAAGTCAATTTGACCGTGACGAACGGCGCGTTGGTCGTGACGCCGGTCAACCCCGCTCCGGTCGCGGCAGACAAGTTTCAAGCGTGCTTGGACCGTGTCATGACGACACGCCGTGCTTTGCTTCGAAAGTTGTCGCAATGAATGCGGACATTCAATTTCTCTCGGTGGACGAGTTGCTCACGATTCACCGACGCGGAATCTCCGAGCATGGCGGCAGTCCTGAGCTCCGTGACCGAGGACTGCTCGAATCGGCGGCGGCCATGCCGATGGCTCAATACGGTGGGCACTTTCTGCATGAAGGGTTGGCCGGAATGGCGGCCGCGTATCTGTTCCATTTGTGCAAGAACCATCCGTTTTTGGATGGCAATAAACGAGTCGCCGTCGCCGCGGCCGAAGTCTTCGTCATGCTGAATGGATGCAAATTGGCCGCGACCAATTTGCAACTCGAAGTTCTCACGCTCGGCGTTGCGGACAGTTCCATCTCGAAGGAGCAGGCCACCGCGTTTTTCAAGAAGCATGTGCGGCGCGAGCGACCGACCATCAAGAAAACTCCACGAAAAAGAAAGTGACCGATGTCCGTGGGAAAATCTCTCGACCACAAACTGGCCGCGATCCATGCCGATCCCAGCGGCTGCAAAGAGTTCATCATCGCGGATGCGAAGGACGCTGACATGGGCTTTTCCATCGGCGCGCCCGGCAAGTCGCCGGAGCGGCATGATGGTGAGGTGCGATTCAAGACGTTGGCTCAGTACCGCCAACAGATTCGCGAAGTGATCGAGCAAGGGGTCGTGGACATCGTGCTGATGTCGGCCAGCACCAGCGAAGTGCTGACGATTCAGGAGCGACTGTTCGACAACTCGCACATCACTCCGGCGGCGCGGGCGAACGATGCAACCGACGTCCACATTCATCGCGGCGGCCGAATTCACACGACTCCCGCTCGCCCGTTTCGCACGGCGAGCCTCGATCACATGCAGTGCGGACATCTCGACTGCGCGCCGGAGGAGCGCTCACTCGGTGTCGATCTCGGACTGTATTCGACGACATTCAACAATCAGTTGGAGTTGGACATCGACGTGCTCAACCAGTTCAAAGAGTTCCGCGAGGAATGCGAGCGGAAGCAATTCCGCTACTTCCTTGAGATCTTCGACCCGAATGTCCCCGATGCCGTCGCTCCGGAGCAATTGCCGGGCTTCATCAACGACGTGATCGCTCGGTCGCTGGCCGGAGTCACGAGTGCGGGTCGGCCGACGTTTTTGAAGATGGTCTATCACGGCCCGCGCGCGATGGAGGAACTCGTCCGCTTCGATCCGCATCTGGTCGTCGGGATTCTGGGAGGAGGAGCCGGAACAACACTCGATGCGTTTCTGTTGATTCACGAGGCTCAGAAATACGGGGCCAAAGTCGCGCTCTTTGGCCGCAAGATCAACAACGCCGAGCACCAACTCGCGTTCATCCAGATGCTGCGCTACATCACCGATGGAGTGATTGAACCTCGCGAAGCGGTGCAGGCCTATCACGGCGTCTTGCAAGAATTGAAGATCACTCCACAGCGGTCGCTCGAAGACGATCTCACACTGCAAACCAACGTCATGAGCTACGGCGGCAGCGGCACGGTCATCAGCCTGCCATCGCCAACTGGCTCAACGAAAACTGAGCCTGTGAGTGAGCCAGAACTGTCCAGGGCCACCACGACGAACGAATCTCCGAACTTCGCGAAGATGTCGGCTGGCGACCGGCTTCAGTACCATCAGGAACGACTCAACCGGTTGTTCGGCAAGAAGTAGCCCGCCCCTTGCGGGTCGGATGATCCTCCGTTCGATTGAATCATCCAGGCCACAAGGGCCTGGGCGACAGGTTTCGGAATTGCTGTTCTGCTCCTTGTGATTGAACGGCTCTTCGCATCCTCGATATGTTGTCGATTCCGAGTCGGTCGAGTGACCGTCCGGATTCTTCCGACACATCGAATCCCCGTGGATGTTCAGTGGCCGAATTGCTTCGCGCAAAGGTTGGCTCCGCTCGCGCCAACAATGATGTCTCCGGCCGAGTGAGGCGCTCACTGACACGGTGGGGTCTGCTCGTCGTGATCGCGATTGCCGTGGTGAGCGGCGTACTCATTTCGATCTCTCGACGACAGGAGCGGGCGCTGGCGGCAGTCGAGCAATTGCTGAGCAAAGGCGACGTGTCCGCCGCAACCCGCGAAGTCGGAACATTCCAGCGAGAATATCCCGCTGACGGTCGCGCGATTGCTCTTCGCGCACGCATTCTTTTGAAGGTTGGCCGGCCAAGAGAGGCCGCTCAACTGTTTGAGCAGCACGGCGCGGCGACCGCGGTCGATCTGCATGCCTGGGCGAAGTGCTACTTGATACAGTCCCAATGGTCGCTTGCCGCGCCGATCCTGACTCGGTTCCTGCAATTGGAACCCAAGGATGCGGACGGATTGTACGAATTGATGGTGTGCAACACGCGCAACGGACGCCTGAAGGAGGCGCTCGAGTTGGCGGACCAACTGGCACAGCTCCCGACTCACGAGGTTCTCGGGCACTTGTACCTGGCGACCGTTCACAACGATTTGAAGAACGAGGAGCAGGCCGTCGTGGAATTCGGCAAGGTTCTGCAACTCGATCCGGAGCTGCGTGGCTTGTCCATTTCTCCGGAAGAATTCCTCTCGGCATACGGTGGCACGCTGGTCAGTTTGGGACGGAGTGACGAGGCGGTCGGTCTCTTGAAACGCAGTCTTGAGACACGCGCCACGCCGGATGCAGCGGTGTCGCTCGGCCAGGCGCTCTTGCAGCTTGGCGAAACGCGAGAGGCGGTTGCCAACTGGGAACTCGCGGTGAAGTTGGAACCGCAGTCTCACCGGGCTCGCGAATCGCTTGCCGACATCGCACTTCGCGAGGGCCACGCGCAAACGGCTCTGGAGTGGTTACAACCTTTGGAGGACAGCGCCAAGCTGGAACCGGCGACCGCGTTCCTGCTGCAGCGGATCTATCAACGCTTGGGAGACTCCGAGAAAGCCGCGATCTGGCAAGCTCGAACGGCGCAGTTGCGACGAAAACGCGAAGTCGAATCGGCCGTGGATCGCTTGCAAATCGAAGCTCCCCATTCGTACTGGGCGCAGATCATTCGAGCGTATCGTTTTGCTGAAGCCGGAAACTGGTTGGAAGCCGAAGTTCTGATGCAACAGATCCGTGACTCTGATTCGACCGAGGCATTCGTGCAACAATTCCGGCATTCCGTGAAAACACACGGAGCGTTGCCACCGCTGGAAACAATTCCGATTCGGTTGTTCTGAGGGAAGCGGAGCGAGGAGATCACCGTTGAGAAGCAGCGTCCGCGGATTTCACGATGTCGCATCAAACTGGATGGTCATGCTGTTCGCGTTGTGCGTGCTGGGTTGCCATGACCAGTCGGCACCTGAACCGGTCGATCCAACGACCACACACCGCCCGGGAGTCGCTCAGGCCGATCGCGGAGAATCGGTGCTAACCGATCTGGCACGCAGCGGCTCGAACGAACCTGCGTGGTTCGACGATGTGACATCCTCCAGTGGAATCGATTTCGTTCACGTTTCCGGAGACTCGCCCGAGAAACCATTTCCGGCCGCGAATGGAAGTGGACTGGGCATGCTCGATTTCGATCTCGACGGCTGGCAGGATTTGCTATTTCTGACCGGAACGCAGTTTCCGGTGGATGTGAATCGGAAGAAGCCCCGCAATCGAATCTATCGGAATCGCGGGGAACTTCACTTTGAAGATGTGACGGACCAAACCGGACTGGGACACACAGGTTTCAGCGCGGGCCTCGCGGTCGGAGACTTCGACAACGATGGTTTTCCGGACGTGTACGTGACGTGCTTCGGTGCCAATCAGATGTATTTGAATCGAGGCGACGGAACGTTCGACGAAGTTGGCGAGCAAGCGGGCGTTGGTCACGCTCAATGGGGAACAAGTGCCGCCTGTTTGGACTTCGACAACGACGGATTCCTGGATCTCTATGTCTGCAACTACGGCAAATGGTCGCTCGATACGAATCCCTTCTGCGGAGACCCGGCGCGCGGAGTGAGAGTGTTTTGCAGCCCCCGCTCGATCGAACCCTTGCACGACGTCTTGTATCGGAACCTGGGAGATGGTCGGTTCGAAAATGTCACGGAGGCGGTGGGGTTGGCAACCGCACCGGCACGAAGTCAGGGAATTGTCGCCGCCGATCTGAACAACGATGGCTGGATCGACTTGTACGTTGGAAATGATCTGCAAGCGAATTCCCTCTTCTTGAATCGGGGCGGCGCAAAGTTCGAGAGTGTGGGTGAGCTCATGGGTGCGGCCTACGATTATGTCGGAAACATGCAAGCCAGCATGGGAGTCGATGCAGCGGACACGAACGGCGATGGCTGGCTGGATCTGTTCGCGACCAACTTCGAAGACGAACACAACGCGCTCTACGAGAATCTGCGAGGCGAGTTCTTTGATGAAGTGGCCCATCAACGCGGACTGGCCCGCGAATCGCTTCCGTGGGTCGGGTGGGGAACTCTGTTTGCCGACTTTGATCTGGATCAACGGCTGGATGTGATTGTCGTCAATGGTCACGTTGACAATAACCGACGTGAACTTGGGCAAGATTCCTCCTACGAGCAACCGCCACTCGTTTGGAAGAACAACGGAAACCGCTTCGACTTTCTTGGAGTTGCCGCTGGGAAGTTCTTCGAGTCTCGTGGGTGTGCGCGCGGACTCTCGATCGGCGATCTGGATAACGACGGTGCCGTTGATGTCGTGGTTGGCCACCAGGACGCGGCTCCTGTGGTCTTGCGAAATCGAAACCGCGCTCCACCGGAGGCGGTGTCGCGAATCATCCGAATCCACCTGGTTGGAACACGCTCCAATCGCGACGCCGTCGGTTCCAGGCTGGTCGTCGACGACCCGACGGGAACATCGCAAATGCGCATCGTTCGCGGTGGCGGTAGCTATCTTTCAGCGCACGATCTCCGGCAAGTCCTCGTCACTTCTAAAGCCAACGAACCAATTGTTGTTTCGATTCATTGGCCGAACGGCATGCACCACACACTTGAGCCACTCGTGCCGGGTCATCAGTATGTTGTGATTGAACCACCGGACAAGACGGACCCTCATCCGAGAGTCCTTAACCGAGGGAGGCTACAATGAGCGGGCTGGCAACTTCGGCAGACGGTAGCAAGACAGCTGGCTCCGCAGCAGGCGGATCAAGAACTCCTTGGGGCCGTCTGCTTTTGATCACTCTCTGTTTGGTGGTTGTCGGGTCCGGGGGAGTTTACTGGTGGGCGTTCGAAGGCGGCGAGAAATGGTGGCACTCCGTTTTGCTGCCCGCCAAGGCGACCTTTCGGGGGAAAGTCACGTTGGATGGTGAGCCGCTCCGTGGCGGACAACTGATGGCGTTGCCCGTTCGAGCAGGTGTTCCCCAATCGGCTGGTTTCATTGGGCAGGATGGCGAGTTCATTCTGCGCACCGACATCGATGGCAATTACGTCGACCACGCTTTCGTCGGCCGTTATCGCGTCACGGTGACGCAATTCGCGATGCAGGTGGGGGCATCGCCTCCACGAATGACATCGCCAGCCAAGTACGCCAGTACCGCAACATCTGAGTTGTCGATCACTGTGGATCGCGATGCTTCCAAGAACGAAGCTCTGATCGAGTTGCGTTCCGATTCCAATGAGTCCAACGAGTAGCAACCAGCCACAGATCCTGGACTGCGGAACAATCGATCGCGTCGCTCACGCGATTCGGAGAATTCTGCCTCGTACTCGGGGATACAAAACCCGCCATTAACCGGTGGGAAAGTGCCCTTCAAAGGCCATAATCTCGCCATTTCGGCGGACATTCTGCAAAACCTGAGCGGATGACAGCGATCAAGGGATGACATCCAATCGTGTTGGATTGGGTTTCAGAAAGCTCGCAGACGATGCGCACTGCGACACTCAAACGCTCCTTCGCCTGTTGAAATCGCTTGTGAAAGCCGGTGTTGCCAAGGAAGTTCTCACCTTTGCTCAACAAGCCCACTCGGTTCACCGGCAAAATCACGAGAACAATCTGTGACTTCTGGAACCTAATCGCCGGCAGAAAGACCTTGCGAATAGACAAGTGCATCGGGGGTCCGAGACTGCTCAAGTGAGGCATTTCATGATGTCTCCGTTGCGTTGAAGAAACGCGGTTGACGTGCGATGAGGTCAAGAAAATTGTGAACTGATGTTTGACATGTAAGTCCAAAAACGGCACGCTGTTGGAACGGTGCAGTTGCCTGGTTGACGAATTTTTAGTCTTTTCGAAAATCTGTTTGATGGCCAGGATGACAAATTCGGGCAGTTGTGAGACGGCCTGACGAAGCGAGTAAGCCAGAGAGATTTCATTTTTTCTTGTTTTCGGACTCGGAGGTTTTTATGTCCAGACATCGCTTTCGGTTTGGTTTCACGTTGATTGAGTTGTTGGTTGTTATCGCCATCATCGCTGTTCTGATCGCGCTGCTACTCCCGGCCGTTCAGCAGGCGCGCGAGGCGGCTCGGCGCTCTCAGTGCAAGAACAATCTCAAGCAGATTGGTCTCGCCTTTCACAATTATCATGACGGAGCAAAGCAGTTCCCCATCAGCATCTCTTGGAGTGGCAGTGACGACTTTCGCGGAGCCTTCTCGGACAAGGTTTTTATGCTTCCGTTCCTTGAACAGAATGCAAACTATAAGCTGACTGACTTTACGACCGGTTGTGGTGCATTTGATCCAGGCGGTTGGAATTGTGGCGGCGGAAACCCAAACATCAGAACCCAGAGCGTCCGGTTCCCCATGTTTCTTTGCCCCTCTGAACCAAACGTGATCGCCGGCGGACAAGCGAATTTCAGTTATGCGATCAATCATGGAACTTCGCATATCAATCACACGGGCGCTGCGAATAACGGCGCGACGAACGGCCTTCACAACGGTGTCGCCTCGTTCGTCATGGGAGCACCAGCGACCAACCACTGGAACCGCAGTGACATACCAGTGAGTACCGGCAAGGTGAGTGACGGCCTGAGCACGACAGCTCTGTATGCTGAAATCCAACTGGATTCTCTTGGAAATCAACCTGGTTCCGACCCGGACCCAGTCAAGCGGCGAACTCAAGTCCACACTTGGGCTGGGGGGACGAGTACTCAAGCGACTCGCCAGGATTGTTTGAACCAGACCGGGTTGAGCGGCCGTCCGAATATGCGTGGTCGATCTTGGGCTTGGTCGTTCATGGGAGTCGGGTCGGCCTACAACCACACGATGATGCCGAATGAGAAGAACTGCCATTCGTATACCGATGACTGGGGCGGCTCGAACCTCATGGCGGCGGGCAGCCAACATCAAGGGGTTGCGCATGTCGCCATGGCGGACGGGGGGGTGCGGGCGGTCTCGAGCAATGTTGCCAACGAGGTGTGGTGGGGCATCGGAACTCGTAATGGTCAGGAACGAGTTTCCGATTTCTAAAGTCTTCCGTTCCTGCTGGAAAACAGCAGATTTGAACTTCCGATCCGTGTCTTTCGGGAAAGGGCCGTGTGCGTTTCGCGCACGGCCCTTTCTTTGTCAGTTGTTGCAGCGGTTCTCCAAAATCCTAAGGGGTCGGTTGTTTGGCGACGTTGCCCGTCTATGAGGATTCGTCGAGATCATGCGTTGGGGCACCTGGGCAGCAATCTGCGCCGTTCTGGCGTTCGGGGGATGCAGCGATGCTGTGTCGCCGAGCCGAGCCGAGCCAACGGAAGCCGAATTGAGTAGCGTGCAAAAGACGCACGCTCAGGATTTGCGTCAGGCCCGTGAAGAATTAAAGGCAGTGCTCACGAGTCGCGATCCCTCGGACGTTGGGCCGTTCCCGCAGTTCACAGACGTCGCCGCCAAGTGTGGTCTTGAATTCTCGTTTCATACTGACGCCATACCCGGGCGTTATTTCCTTCCCGAGATCATGGGGGGCGGAGCCGCTTGGTTTGACTTTGATCGTGATGGCTGGCTGGACCTGTTTCTTGTCAATGGCGATGAACTCGCAGCGGGAACTTTGGGACCGAAGCGTCACGCCGATGTGTTGTTTCACAATCGGGGTGGGCAGGTTTTTGAGGAGATCTCAAGTACCGCATTGGCAGGCACGATCGGATACGGTCAGGGCTGCGCCGTTGGTGATTTTGACGGCGATGGGTTTGAAGACCTCTATGTGACCGGCTACCGGACGAGCACGTTGTTGCACAATCTCGGTGACGGAACCTTTGCCGACGCGACTCCGGAATCGGGCACGCTGAATGAACTCTGGGGTGCGAGTGTCGTGTGGCTGGATATCAACGACGATCGAAATCTCGATCTGTATGTGGTGAATTACCTGGATGTCACGTTCGAGAATCAGCAGCATTGCCGTTTCAATGGCGTGGCCGGCTACTGTGGTCCGGGGCATTACGAAGCGGTCAGCGATCGGCTCTTTCTAAATCTTGGCGATGGCCGATTTCGCGATGTGTCCGATGAAGTTGGAATCGCGATCCCCAATGGCAAAGGACTGGGAGTGACCGTCCTCGACTTCGATCTGGATGGCCAGAACGAAATCTACGTCGCCAATGACATGACGCCGAATTTCTTGTTCCAGCGTCTCGCGAGTCGTGATCGAGCAAGTCGTCCCGATGCGGTGGAAGGGCTTCCGAGATTTCGCGATATCGCGCCCATTGCAGGCTGCGCCGTAAGCGACATGGGGCAAAACGAGGCGAGCATGGGCGTCACCTGTGCCGATTTCGACAACAACGGTTTTTACGACATCTTCGTGACAAATTTCTATGCCCAGAAAAACACTCTGTACCGAAACCTGGGAGGGCTTCAATTTGAAGATGACAGCCGCCGGTCACGCATTGTCGCGATGAGTTACGATCGGCTCGGATTCGGGACCGTGGCCTTAGACTACGACCGTGATGGCAGTTCGGACCTGTTTATCGCAAATGGTCACGTCTTGGGGCCCGCGCACAAGCCGTTTGAAATGTTGCCGCAGATCCTGCACAACGACGGTCAGGCTCGATTCGATGACATCGGGAACCGAGCCGGTGATTACTTCCGGCAACTTTGCGTGGGACGCGGTGCCGCTGGAGCGGATTACGACAACGACGGTGACTTGGATTTGTTGGTGACGCATCTCGATCGCCCCGTCGCGCTGCTCCGCAATGAGACGGTCACTCGAAATCATTTTCTGGGCATCGAGTTGCAACGGTCTGACCGTCTTCCTCCGCAGGGAACACAGGTGATCGTCGAGGCCGGTCCACGACGAATCTCCAGCATGAGTGTCGGAGGCGGGAGCTATCTGTGTGCGAGTGATCCACGGCTGCTGATTGGCCTCGGAGACTGGAGCGACCCGGTGACGGTCGAAATCCGCTGGCAAAATGGCGAGGTCGTTCGGCACGAGAATGTGACCGTGGATCGCTATTGGTTGGCGATCGAAGGGCACGCACTGTTGCCGCCGGTCTGGGGAGCTGGGACACCGTGAAGATTCGAGTTTTCGCACTCATCGCGGTCGGGATACTGAGTGTCGGAGGTTACTTCGGCGTGACTCGACTGGGAGCGCTGCGGGCACATGATCGGGCGCTACGCGCGCTTCGAATTCAAGACTGGCGGACGGTGCGGAACGAACTGCAAACCTATCTGAAAGTCTTCCCTGCCGATGAATCTGCACGCCTCAATCTGGCCGAGGCCTTCTTCAAAGATGCCAGGCTGGATCCAGAGCGAGCCGTATCGTCAGCGATCCAACAACTGGGGCACGTCCGGCGCGAGTCGGCACTTTTTCCGTCAGCTCGCATTCAAGAGGCGCGGATGTTTTTGTTTGCTCGGATGCAGCCGCACCGGGCGGAATCTCTCTTGCGCGAAGCGCTGGCGGCTGATCCAGAAAGCGTTGACGCCCATTTTGTGCTCTGGAAACTGCATGACCTCACGGGCCGATCACACCTTACCGAGCCGCACTTCCGAAAGGTTCTGGAGGCGACTCCCGCCGAGCAACGTCCCTTCCGGTTGCGAGAGTGGTACATGAGTCAGTTCTACCCCGCGACGGCGAATCCAGAGATCGACCAACTGATGGGGTTCCTTGAACCGGGGGCGGTTCAAAATGCGGTCATGGAACTCCGACGTTTAGAAGCGTTTCGTGATCGAGAACCCAAAGCGGCTTTGAACCATGCCGCCGTTGCGCGGTGGTACTCCCTCGAAGGTGATCCAAAAGCTGCTCTTCTGCTCCTGCAAAAAGCGTTGGATGTGGCAGACGCGCCGCTGCAAGAACCCTTCTTCGTGGCAACTTTGACCCAAGTGTTGTTTGATCTGGGCGAATTCGAAAGCGCGTTGAAACACTATCGAGCTTGGCCTGGTGACCTCTTGGGATATGAGTACTCCCGCTTGGGTGCCATTCTTGCCGACGAAGTCGAGCGAGACTACGAGCGAGCGATCCGCGGCTATCGAGAGGTGATCGCCGTATGGCCAGGCCAGGCGGACTGGCGAATTCAGTTTCGACTCGCGAGATGCTTGGCGAAAGCCCGCGACGAAAGTGCTGCGGAAACCATGCGGCAGCGGGCCAAGCAGGTCGAATTGCTGATGGAGGAAGACGTTCACTCACCGCTGCGCCGGATGTTGGCAACTCCGGACCAGCTTGAAATCTGCGAGCGAATGACGCAATTCTATGAGCAATTGGGGCTGGTGTTTGAAACGCAACACTGGCGAGATCAGGTCAATCGCCTTCAGCGAGAAAGTGATCGTATGGGACGTTCGCGAACACAGTAACCGACAACGTTTCGACCTGCGCGAAATAGCTGGATGCTCTGTTCTGAATCCCCCTCGTGACGGGCAGGCAGCGGTTGTCGAATGGATGTGTGCGGCAAGCACTTTTTGAGTTTCACAGCACAACGAAAAAAGGACAGCGAAAATGATGATTCTGAAACGCACAGTCGTGGCCAGTGGATTGATCCTCGGCATGATGATCTTTGCCGGATGTGGAAGTTCGGAAATCGGCCCAGCGGATCCGAGCAAAGTCCCAGTCGTTGATCCCGCCGTGATCCAGAAGGAAATCAATAACCCAGAAGGCCAGAAGCATCTGCCCAAGGGTGTCAAGATGCCCGCGAATGTGATGCCGCAAGATCAATCCAAGAAGTAGCGGCGGCGTCACCGAAGGGTGCGAACGAAGAGTCACTTTGGTCGCAATCGCCAGGGGACTTCGAGGCCGTGACGTTCCATGAGCGCCACGTTGCCGAGGATGTCTCGAGTCTGGCCAGCGGCGCGAAGTTGGCCGCCATCAAGCAGCAGCACTCGGTGGCAGAGATCGACGACGATGTCCAAGTCGTGCGTCGCGATGATTTGGCTGCCTGAGAATTGTTTGAGGATCGCGATCAGCGTGCGACGTGCTCGCGGGTCGAGACTGCTGAAGGGTTCGTCGAGCGCGAGCACGCTGGGCTGACACGCGAAAACTCCAGCGAGACAGACTCGCTTGCGCTCGCCAAGACTGAGCCGCAGCGTGCTGCGCGGCTCGTAACCGGCGAGTCCGACAGAGGCCAGGCTGTCACGCACGCGCTGCCGCACTTCGTCGTCCGACAAGCCCAAGTTCAGCGGGCCGAAGGCGACATCCTCGAAGACGGTTGGGCAGAAGAGTTGGTCGTCGGGATCTTGAAAGAGGAAGCCGACGCGACGGCGAACCTCGGCAATTGTCTGTCGTGCAACGGGCAGGTTGTCGACCATGACGTGGGGCAGGTTTTCAACCTGCCCGCGCGAGACTTGATCGGAAGGCAAAGGGCCGGGCAGGTTGAAAACCTGCCCCACGAATTCAGGGAGTTTGCTCGGCAGCAGGCCGTTGAGGTGTTGCAGCAGCGTGGACTTGCCAGCTCCGCTGGGTCCGACAAGGCCGATGATCTCGCCGGGGGCGATCGTGAAATTGATGTTTGTCAGCACATCGGGACCGCCGGGATATCGAAACGAAAGTTGCTCGACACGCACAGCAGGTGATGCGGAGATCACACTTGATTCGGTCACGGGCGATCCTCCCGTGACTGGTCGATCCAGCGCGAGCGGCCATCCCAACCGCGGGCAAGCATCGCGCCGTGAATTCGGTCGGCACGATCGAGCGCGCGGATCAGCAGACGCCCGACGAGATGCGCGGCGGATCGCCACGTCTCCCACAACGATGGCTTGCGGAACAAGCGGGCGGAGCGGGCGGTTCGCATTCGGTCCAATTCGTCCCAGAGCACGAACAGGAAGCGGTACATCAGCGAGAGAATCGCCAGCAGCACGTCGGGGACTCGCAGGCGGCGCAGCGTTGCGAGCAGTTGATCGAACGGCATCACGTTGACCAGCCACAACGCCGTGCTGAACGACAGCGTGCCGCGCACGAGAATCGTCACGAACAGCAACCAACCTTTTTGACCGGCCTGTGACAGCGGCAGACTAATCGCCATCAAAAACAGCGTCGGCCAAAAGAACAGCAACCGGCGACCGACGTATGCCAGCGGAATTCTCGCCAACGTGTGTGCGAAGAAGATGACGCAAGCCACGATGCCGACTAGCGGGCCGTGCGTGATCGGCACGCATGTCGCCGCGAGAATCATCGCTATCGCGGCGAAGAGCTTCGCGAACGGCGGCCAGCGATGACACATCGACTGGCCGCGGCCAAAGCGGTCGAGAAAATCACTCACCGGCGGCCTCCCCGTAGCCCTGTCGCTCCGCGACAGGAATGCCGAATTTCCAATTGCGCCACATTTGCCAGATCGCGGGGGCCGACGAATTCAGCCGCAACGCGCGCACGGCTTTCCTGTCGCGGAGCGACAGGGCTACGTTTTGGCGGCAATCGTTATTCACCGGCGGCCTCGCTGAGTTGTGGCGGCGCGGCAGGCAGCGCCTTGCCCAACAACCACGCGAGGGCGAACACGGCGAGCGTTCCGCCGATCCCGGCAAACGAAACCGCGATCGACTGCCACGCGGCGACCGGAACGGGAACTTTGTCGTAGTCTTCCAGCAACCCCGGCACACTTCCGGTGAGATTGAAGTTTTCGATGCCGAGCTTGCCGAGCACCGCTTCGAGTCCATCGTCGAAGCTCGACGCGAACGGCGACAGGAACGCGGCGATCGCCAGCGCGATGACAAGTCCGGCGACGAGCGTGCGAGTGATCGTCGCGATCGGAGGATGGGCACTCCTGCCCGTCTCTTCGTCTGGACGGGCAAGAGTGCCCATCCTCCAGATCAACTCCGGCCTTTGATTGAGGACAAAGCTGATCGCGACTCCGGTAATCAGCGCCTCGCCGAGTCCGATCAGCGAATGAAAGCTGACCATCAGCGTGAAGACTTTCGAAAAGTCGATCTCGCTAGGTGGCCACGAGAGCCGGAATTCCAAACAGAACAGAGCCGCTGCCGCCATCACGGTGGCCCACGCGGCAACCACTGAGCCGATGACGATGCCCTTGCGGCAGTCTCCAAAAAAACGTTGCACGAACATCCGGACGGCGTGACCACCCCAGGCTCCGATCACCGCCATGTGCAGCACGTTCGCGCCGAGCGCGAATAAGCCTCCATCGGAGAACAACGCCCATTGCACGAACAGCACCAGCGTCATCGCGACGCACCCGGCCCACGGCCCGACGACCGTCGCGGCCAGCACTCCGCCGAGCAGGTGTCCGCTCACCGGAGCACCGATCGGGAAGTTGACCATTTGCCCGGCGAAGACCAGCGCGGCCATCATGCCGGTCAGCGGGATCGTCCGATCGCCGACGGATTGCTTGAGCCGATGCACGCTGTAGCTCACCGCACCGAGCGAGATCGCTCCGGTGGCAGCACAGACGACCGGACTGAGTACGCCGTCTTGGATGTGCATCGCGGAAGCTCCGAGTCCGACAAGGTGGGTTGGGGCGAGGATTCTGCCAGACGACAGGGGCGAATCGCAATTTCACGGACGTTGAGCTTTTCAAAAGGGTGCAAACCGGGGGCAAGAGTTGTCGCTTGAGACGACGGTGAGTTTCGGCGAGCGGAGGGTGTTAACCCTCCGAGTGGAACGAGGCCGCTCGGTTTGCTGGACTCAGAGGGTTGACACCCTCCGCTCGCCCCGGCGCATTCGCTAAGGCCTGTTCGCGCGGTTGAATAGCCATGTTCCGGATGTTCGCTGCGCGTGCGACGGTGCGAGCAACCGGTGCCGGTCGAGCATCCGCTGTGCGTTGCACGCTGCGCGGGATGTCGGCGAGATGCGGTCGTTGCCACGCGAACAAACGGCGTTTTTGAATTCACTCCGCCGATATCTCCGTGTGATTTCCCAGAATCGACTTGCCGATTCTCCAAGCTTCTTTTTGCAGCGCCCGCCACCCCAAGGCGTATCGCTCGTAGCAGTGGTGCGACATGAAATCTCCGTTTGTTCGATTCAGCCGCTTCGTTCGGACTCCGTTGTCGATTGCAACGATTGGACTCTGCACGTTGTGGGGTTGCCGACACGTTCCCGGTTCTCGTCATGCCTGCGAGGATCGTCCGGAATGCGCGCCGGCTGTCGCGAGCGACGACGAAACTCGCGGATCAGTTGACTACGAAGAGCCGTCGTTGGCCGATCCCATCAGCCCAGACGCCTCGGAGCCTCCCTTGGTCTCGCTCTCTGAGGGAGATACGTTTCCGTTGGTGCCGCGTGAAAAGCTCGAAGCCGCCAGTCCGCCTTCGGAACCGGCATTGGCTTCCGAAGAGCCGACTCCCGCCGCAGAGTCCCCCGTGGTCGAGAAGGCCGTCGAACCGGAAGAGGCTGCGCTGCCGACCGTGAAAACTCGTCCACCAGTGCTCGAGCTTCCCGATTCTGAATTGGAGCTTCCCCAGCCCAAAAAGCTGGCCCCCACTCCCAAAGAATTGGACGATGAGTTCTTCCCCGATCTGCCAGAGTCGCCGCCGAAACTCGCGATTCCTCCCGAACCGGCTCGACCGACGGAAGTGGACGACAAGCCGCTCGCTGAATCGAGCGTCAAAGCTCCGCCCCCGGCCGCGACGAAGGAATTGGCTTCGGTCGAAAACGACAAAGTGACTGAGGCCCTCAAGCCAGCACCCCGAAAAGAACCTGCTCGCGAAGTGGCCACGGTGCCTGCGGTCGACAACGAGGTCTTGTCGTTGGATTCGTACTGCGACGGACTCGTGTTTGATTCGCAGGGCTTCGGGTATGTGTCTCATCGAAATCGGATCGTGCGGTTCTCGCCGACCGGTGAATCCTCGGTGTGGACGACGCTCAACAGTCCGAAGGGTCATCGCATCGAACCGGAAGGAACGCACCTGATTTGCGACACCGAACGTCGCGCGGTCCTGCGTCTGTCATTCGACGGCAAAGTGATCGGCGTCGCCGCGAAAGAATGTGACGGCGCGGCTCTGCGGGCTCCGTACGACATCGCGGTCGATCCGAAAGGGGGCTTCTACTTCACCGATCCTGGCTATGTGCAGATCAAGAACCCGATCGGCAAGCTGCATTATGTGGACGGAAGCGGCAACGTCTCGGTCGTGGTTGCGAAAATCGGATATCCGACCGGCATCGCGTTCGATGCGGAACGGCAACGTCTGCTCGTCGCCGAATCGCTGTTCAATCGAATTGTCGCATTCAAACTCGCAGAGCCGGGCAAGATCGAATCGCACGAAGTCTTCGTCCAACTTCCGAAGTCGCCCGACAGCGAATTTCACCTCGCCAATCTGTGTCTGGATGCTGCGGGGAATCTGTATGTGACGCAGCAGCGGACGAAGGCGGTGCATGTCTTCGATCCGCAAGGCCGCCCGATCGGCCGCTTCTCGACGGGCAAGGTGGCTCCGAGTTCCGTCGCTCTGCGTGCGCCCGATGCGGCGGAACTGTTCTTCACCGGTGAGCTGGAAAGCCGGACTCGCAACGGCAAAGTCATTCGTCTGGACCTCGGCAAGTGATCGTCCCGCTCAATCGAGCGGCGAGGAAATCGACGCACGATTGAAATCACCGACACGATCGCGACAACCGCAACGACCCAAAGCGTCCCGGTGGCGTGCGGGAAATTGGGCAGGCTCCAAAGAGTGTCCCGCCTTTGCCGATCGAAGCGAGGGGTATACTTCCCAGCCGCACAAAGTGCGTCCGGCTGGTGTTGCGCTCAACGAAGGCGTGCCGTTTCCATCGCCCTCGTCGCCCCGGACGTTTGCGTGAGCAAGTTCGGCAGCGTCGTCCCTTGGAAGCGACCTCGGAGAGCAGCGGTGTATCGGCACGGCAGACTTGAGAATGGCATTCGGATCGTCACGGAGCATTTGCCCTGTTCGCGATCGGTGTCACTCGGCGTGCTGATCGATGCCGGGCCACAAGACGATCCATCGGGCTTGTGCGGCTTGGCTCACTTGTCGGAACACGCTCTGTTTCAGGGAACCAGCGGCCGCAGCGCGTTTGAGATTGCTCGGCTGATGGACGTGGCGGGTGGGCAGATGGGTGCCTTCACGGCTCGCGACTACACCTGCTTCAATGCGAACGTGCTCGACGAGTATCTGACCTACGCCACCGAGTTATTCGGTGACATGCTGCTGAACTCCGACTTTCCAGACGAAAACATCGAGCGTGAAAAACAAGCCGTGTTGCGCGAGATCGGTCTGACTCGCGACACACCGACCGAGCGAGTTCATCAGCAACTCAAGCAGTTGATGTGGCCCAGCCAAGCCTTGGGCCGCGCGGTGCATGGAAACTCGGTGTCTGTCGAACGGTTGACCGCGAACGACGTCCGATCTTTTGTCCGACAACATTACACGCCGGATCGGATCATCATCGCGGCAGCGGGCAACGTCGAACACGACGCTTTGGTCGATCAGATTCGCGACGGGTTCTGGCGGCTGTCGGGAACCCGGCCTGCGCGGAAGACGACACGATCGCGATTTTGTTCCGGTGTCACGCTCGACGCATCGCCGGTCTCGCAGGCGTACTTCGCCATCGGTTTGGAAGCTCCGGCATATTGCGCGGCGGATCGGTATCCGTTGTTCTTGCTCAATTCGGTGCTGGGCGGCGGCATGAGTTCGCGTCTGTTCCGCAAACTGCGCGAAGAGCGCGGACTGGTCTACGGGATTTCCTCGGAACTGCACGCCTATCGAGACGCAGGAGCGTGGGTGATCGAAGGCAGCTCGGCACCGGAACATCTCCTGGCGGTCGTGGCGCTGGCGATCCTCGAACTGCAACAGCTCGCGACGTTTGAAACGGCGATCGACGAAGAGGAATTGTGGACCGCGAAGATGCAGGTGCGCGGCCAGCATTTGCTCTCCGCAGACAACGCTCACACACGCATGAGCCGGATGGCAACGCAAGAGCTGTATTTCGGCCGGCAGATCCCGGAAGCGGAAATTTTGGCGGAGATCGAAGCGGTCACGATCTCTGATTTGCAGCAAACGTGCCGCAAGCAATTGCTGCCGGCCGTCGACAAGTTGGCACTGTCGGTCGTCGGCCCGGAAGCATCCGAGTGCTATTCGCAGGAAACGTTGGAGGACTTGTTGGACGAGTTCGCGTTGTGTGCGGCGTGAGTTCGGATTTGAAATTTGAAATTTGAAATTTGGTGATGACATGGCTGTTCCTGAGAACGTCAAAAAGATGTGGGTCGAGATCCAACGGAAGTACGACTTTCCAGTCAACGCGATCGGAGTGCGGATCAATCAGAAGGATTCCGCCACGCTGAAAGTTTGGAAGGACGAGGGGATCGATCAGTTTCAGAAGAAGTAGGATGGGCACTCTTGCCCGTCCTCCAGCGACGACGAACGCGGACGGGCAAGAGTGCCCATCCTACGGACAAGTGTGGGGAGTGTTTTCATGCTGACTCATGACAGCGATTCTGCGGCGTTTGAAGCGATGTTGCATCGTGGGGTGTCCGCAGCTCGCGCCGGGTTGCGCTCCGTCGCGGCGTCTCAATTGGAGCGGGCGGCCGAAGATTTGCCCGATGACCCCAACGTGTGGTTGTGGCTGGCGTGGGTTGCCAACTCGCCAGACAACACCATTCGCTGCTTGGAGCGTGTGTTGGAATTGTCACCGGGACACGCGACCGCGACCGCTGGCCTCGCGTGGGCTCGCGCTCTGGCGCGCGATCCGCTGATTGAGCCGGTCACCGCTCCGATCAGCTTGATCGTTGGCGAGTGCGACGCATCGGTCGCATCTGAGACCCAAGCAGAATCGTCGACAATCGATCTTGCCGCCGAGTCGGCCGAGGCGGAGTCCGCATCGGAAACTCCTGGTGAACCTGCTTCGGAAATCACGACTGATCCGCGAATGGACTCATCGGAGGAGATCATCCCAAGTCGCCTGTCGGTCGAAATGTCGGTGGAACCTGTCTCGGCAACGATTCCGCAAATACTCGCGGAATCACCGCCGGAGGATTCCACTCGTCGCCGATGGGGCGATTTGGTGCAGCGCGGTTCGGAATCTCTGACCGATGCCGCCGCTTGGCCCAGTCTTGTTCCGCCCCCGCTGCCAAGTCTCATCCCGCCCCCGTTGCCGTCAGCGGCCGCGATTGCTCAGGCCGAACCCGAACCGCTCGTGCGGTCGCGATTCCAGGGGATGTTCGCAGCACATTCAGTGGCACCCACTGAGCCGACGACTGATGCTGATCTCAGACACGAAGCCGTCACGGACGTCGACGCATTGACGAAGTCGTTCAACCCGCCGACGGCGGCGGACTCCGCGGACGGACGACCGCTGGTGATGGTCGTCGACGACAGCCCGACGGTGCGCAAACTCGTGTCGTTGACGTTGGAACGCCGCGGTTTTCGAGTGATCTCCGCATTCGACGGCGTGGCCGCGATCAAGGAACTCGGCTCGTGCCGACCCGACCTGATCCTGTTGGACATCAACATGCCTCGGCTGGACGGCTATCGGCTGTGCAAGCTCATCAAGAAGCACGAGGCCACGCAGTCGATTCCGGTCGTGATGCTGTCTGGCAAAGACGGGATGTTCGACAAGCTGCGCGGCCGATTGGTCGGCTGCTCGGACTACATCACCAAACCGTTTGAAGCGGATGCCCTGACTCACAAAGTCGCAAAGTATTTGAATCCCGCTAGCAGTTCGCTGTAGCCGCACTCGCCAGAGTGTGGGTGTTCCCGCAGTTCCAATTCGTCCCACGTTCTGGCGAACGTGGCTACGTCTCGCCATGAACACATTCGAAGCACCTTCCGTCGCCACTGACGGCCGGCTGTCGAGCGACGACCGGTTGGAGTCGCTGTTGGTGCATCTCGTGGGACAGCT
This sequence comes from Candidatus Kuenenia stuttgartensis, assembly GCA_945904015.1. GTDB lineage: Bacteria > Planctomycetota > Planctomycetia > Planctomycetales > Planctomycetaceae > SXKJ01. The sequence continues at coordinate 27,637 of CAMDPK010000075.1, forward strand.
CGAACAGCAGATGACGACCCTCGAACGGACAGAACACGTCAAACGCATGACTCGGATGATCGAAGGCTCGCTGGACATGTTGGTCACGATGATCGACGCCGGATTCGAAAACTACGACAGCAATTTCTTCTCGCACGAGTTGCCCTCCGTGTGGCGGCTGCGTGAACGGAGCAAAGTGGCCCTGGACATCTTGGACCGCGAGTCGTGGCCCAGCCTCATCGGCCTCAATCCGAAAGCCAAGAGCACGACACTGACCATGCACCGCAAACTCGGCAAGAATTTCACGCAGATTTTTCGAGACTTGTTCGCACGCTTCGGCGAAGAGTTTCAGTCGCCGCAGCTCCGCGAAGATTTTCGCGAAAGTTGCACTGTTCTCCTGGATGACTTCCTCGAGCGCTGGTAGTCCCCAACCCCAGATCCCTTCCGATGTCCACCACCATTCTTGTTGTTGATGACAGTCCAACCGCTCAGCGGCTGATCCGCTTGGCGGTCGAGGCGGGTGGGTATCGAGTACTCACGGCGTCCGATGGCAACGAGGCGATCGACGTCGCGCTGCGCGAGCGACCTGACCTGATCGTGCTCGACATCATCCTGCCGAAGAAGAACGGCTTTCAGGTCTGCCGACATCTCAAGGCGCATCCGGAAACGCGCGGGATCAAGGTTGTGTTGCTCAGCAGCAAGAGCCACGAAATGGACATCCTGTGGGGCAAACGCCAAGGGGCCGACGGGTATCTGACCAAACCGTTCGAGTCGGAGCAGTTGCTGGCTTGCATCGAGTCCACTCTGGAGGCCGAACCGACTCCACTGCTCATTCCGAGTTTGGCCGGTGAGGACATCCGCTTACCGACCGTCGAAATCCAAAACTCAAAGGTGCGATCGTGACTGACATGATGCTCTCGCCAGACAAAGCCGCGCCCGTCGAAGAACTCAGCCTGTATGAACTGGCCGCGAAGATCGCCCGCGAAACGCTGGGATCGTCGACCGACGCGCAGCGACCAGAAGAAGAAACCTCCTCCGTGAAGCATGTGCTGTTCGTGCTCGACGACATGCAGTACGCCGTGCCGATGGACAACGTTCTGGAACTTCAACGTCTGCCGCGCATCACGCCGTTGCCGGACGTTCCCGATTGGCTGCGCGGCGTGACAAATCTGCGCGGCGATGTGCTGTCGGTCGTCGACCTGCGCTCGCTGCTGGGACTTCCGTCTGCGGAGAGTGCCGTATCGCAACGACTGATCGTGGTCCGTTCGACACTCGAGGAAATCGCCACTGGCTGGATCGTCGATCGAGTGATCGGCGTACGGCGTCTCGCAATGCAAAACTTGCAGCCGTGTTCAACGCTGACGACCGGAGCGGCCGTCGGATTCCTGAACGGGATCGTCGAATGCGACGATCATCTGATCGCCGTCCTGGACGTCAACCGCGTCCTCGCGTCGCCAGAGATGCGGCAGTTCGAGCCAACCTGGCAAGCCGCGTAACGTAGCCGAGTCACTCCGTGACTCGGCTGTTTTAGCTTGCGAATCGTGGCTCCGCTTGCCAACGTATCGCCTCATGTCCGCGCCCGATCCGTCCCAATTTGGAGAACCGCCCGACTTGCCCTCAGTCGGAACCGCGTTCGCGCGGCTGTGCGAGGTCATCGCGAAGCTCCGTTCACCGACCGGCTGCCCCTGGGATCGACAGCAAACGCTCGAAACCATCAAGCCGTTCACGCTTGAAGAAACCTACGAACTGCTCGAAGCGATCGACTCGCAGGACGACACGGCGATCGTCGAGGAACTCGGCGACGTGCTGTTGCAGGTCGTGCTGGATGCGCAGATCGGCCGCGACGAACAGCGGTTCGGTATCGAACAAGTCCTCGACGTCATCACTCGCAAGATGATCGAGCGGCACCCGCATGTCTTCGACACCGTAAAAGCGCACACAGCCGAAGAGGTGCTGACGAATTGGGACCGTGCCAAACAACACGAGAAGCAACGAGATTCGATCTTCGACGGACTGCCGGCCGCGCTGCCGGCTTTGGCTCGCTGTGCCCGAATCTCCGACAAAGCGGCTCGTGTCGGCTATGACTTCCCGCATCGAGCAATGCTGTTCGACAAACTTCGAGAAGAGATCAACGAACTCGCCCAAGAACTGTTTGCCGATGGCCAAATCCCACAGATGGCGGCGTCGGTGGACATGACTCCGGTCCCGGACGAGCCGATTGCGGACGCGGCTCAGCGGGACCGAATTGAATCGGAATTCGGGGACGTGCTGTTCGTCGTGGCCAACTTGGCTCGCCGTTGGAAGATCAATCCCGAAGAAGCCCTCCGCCGTAGCAACTCCAAGTTTGAACGCCGCGTGCGGTTCATCGAGGAAGCTTTACAGGCCCAAGGTCGCAGCATCCGCGACGCGACACTTCAAGAAATGGAAGAGCTGTATCAAGCCGGCAAGCGGCAGGAACCAAAGGCCGATTCCCGGCCGTGAGAAGCCACTGATCCGCAGCCTAAGAATTCCTTGCAAACCTGTAAGCAGACGCTTGCCCGGCTCCAAAGTCACCACTACTCTCCGCCCCTTTCCGTCGGTCCCTGGAGGCGGTGTTTCCATGCCACGCCAGGATTCCGAGCCTCCGATGGCAGTCGCGGCATACTGGGTGTCGCGAATTTCGAGCATCTCGTTGGAGATGGTCTTGCCGGTGGGTTTGGGATATTGGCTGGATCGCCGATGGGGAACTGAACCGTGGTTGGTGTCAGTCGGTGCCTGTTTGGGAATGTGCTTGGCGATGGTCAGCCTCGTGCGGTTGTCGCAACAAGCAAACTCGAAAACAGGGTCGTCGACAAAAACAAATTCCTCCTCGGCCGCGAGTCGCGGGCAACTGCCGGCTCAGGACTCGAATCCGCAACAAGACTCGGATCAGCAATCGTGACAGCGGACAGTGCATGGCGATTGGCGGCTCGGCGAAGTGGTTGGCTCACGGCCAGCACGGCGCTGGTGTGGCTGATCCTGGCTGGTCCGGCTCACTGGCTGTCGGGAGTGACGGGGCTTGAAGGATTGACGATCGCCGCGTTGCTGAGCTTGGTGCCAGGCTGGTTGGTGTTCTGGGGAGTGGCCGTTGTGTCGGGAGTGCCGGGACAGAACGGTCAGCCGATGGCGGTTCTCGCCGCGACTGTCGTGCGGTTGATGTTTGTGTTGTTCGGTGTGTTGGTGATGAAGTCGATTCGGCCCGACTTGGGATTGCGTGAGTTCCACGGTTGGGTGATTGCGTTCTATTCCGTGTTATTGATGGTCGAAACGCTGCTGCTCGTCAGACCGCTTTCCAAGTCGGCTTCGGCCGACAAGGAGAAGCCGGTGGCAACGAACTCGGATTTGATCTCGGCAAGCTAACTGCGGGGCGGGGAATGGCTGGTCACGAAGACACATTTCATCACGTTCGCGATTTTCCGCACTTCGAACTTCCCTTTGGGATCAAGATCGAATTGCCGGAAATTTCGTTCTTGCCCTCGCCGGCCAAACTGATCGCGTCGATGACCGACCCGGATTTCCATGGCTCGGTGATGGGGTTGCAGTTGACCAAGTTCATGGTCCTGCAAGTGGTTGCCGGCCTGCTGACCTACTGGATTTTTACCGGCATGGTGCGGCGAGTTCGCTCCGGCCAGGCGGTCTCTGGTCGCTGGTGGAACTTCTGGGAGATGCTGGCTCTGTTCATTCGCGATGAGGTCGTTCGCAAAACGATCGGTGAGGGGCATCACGGCCACGATGACGACAGCCACGGCCACCACGCGGCCCACGATCACGGCCACAAGGCTGTCCAGTCGGGGCATCCGGCCGACAAGTATCTGCCGTTCGTTTGGAGCTGTTTTTTCTACGTCTTGTGGTGCAATCTGCTCGGCGCGTTTCCGTGGGTAGGGTCGGCAACCGGCGAGATCAATGTCACCGGCGCACTGGCGATCACGGCATTCGGTGCGACAGTTTATTACGGCTCGCAGGAGTTGGGTTTCGCTGGTTTCTGGAAGGCGATCGCTCCCAGCATGGATGTGCCGGGGCTTCTGAAGGCTCCGCTGTTCATCTTGATTTGGGTGATTGAGTTCGTCGGGCTGTTCATCAAGCACGGCGTGTTGGCGATTCGTCTGTTTGCGAACATCATGGCTGGCCACACGGTCGTGGCGGCGATCCTGGGGTTCATTGCGATGGACGGTGTTTGGAACTCCGGACTGTATTATGTGGTCACTCCGGCCAGCATCTTTGGTCAAGTGGCGATCGGCATGATGGAGTTGGGGGTGGCGTTTTTGCAGGCGTACATCTTCTCGTTCTTGGCAACTTTGTTTATTGGCACGGCGGTGCATCCGCACTGAGTTTGTAGGTTGGGCACTCCTGCCCGACCTAAGACGGGCAAGAGTGCCCGTCCTACGTTTAACGAAATCGGTTCATTGGCAATCGGGGTTCGCCCCGGCAACTCGTTTCAGAGGAGAAAACAAGTGAAGCAGAGCATTCAGATTCTGGCGTTGGCCATTGCGGCCGTGGTGGCAATGGCGAGTCCGGCAGCGGCAGCCGAATCCGCGTTGATCGGCGGCGGCGCGATTGGCGCGGCGTTGACGATCTGTGGTGCCGGCTACGGCATCGGCCGGATCGGTTCAGCAGCGGTCGAAAGCATGGCTCGTCAGCCGGAAGCAGCCGGCAACATTCAAACGGCGATGATCATCTCGGCGGCCCTCATCGAAGGTGTCACGCTGTTCGCGCTCATCGTCTGCATCGGCGGCAACGGTGCTCCGTTCCCGGTGGCCCACTGATCGCGGTGGTTATCACCGAGGCCACAAGGCTTCGGCCGGTGTTTGGTCGCCTTGGCTCAAACTCCTGAGTTCGTCACCCGAAAAAGGTGAGAGTATGTGTCGGCTTTTCAAATCCAGTGCGCTGAGTCTCGTGGTGATGACGACGTGGGCGTTGCTCGCGCCGTGCGTCTTTGCGCAGGAAGTCCCAGCAGCGACCACTCCGGTCGCCGCCAAGGCCGATTCCGCAAAGCCAGCGGAAACGCATGACACGACCGTGCCGCTCAATGCCAAGCCCGACTTGGCGCTGTGGTCGTTCGTCACGTTTCTGGTGTTCCTGGCCGTGCTGCGGAAGTTCGCTTGGACTCCGCTCATCAACGGCCTGGATCAGCGAGAAACCAAGATGAAGCAGGCACTCGCGGATGCCGAGGCGGCTCGCGTCAAAGCGGAAGCGATGCTGGCCGATCATGCCAAGAAGCTCGACAAAGTGCAGGACGAGGTCAAGGAAATCTTGGCCGAGGCTCGCCGGGATGCGGAGCACACCAAGCAAGACATCGTTGCAACGGCGAACAAAGAAGCCGAAGCGACTCGCAAGCGAGCGGTCGAAGACATCGAGCACGCTCGCGACTTGGCGATGAAGGAGTTGTTCGATTTCGTGTCGTCCAACGTGATCGGTGCCACCGAACACGTCCTCGGCCGAGCGTTGTCGGGCGACGACCAGAATCGCCTCGTACAAGAAGCGCTGAATCAGATGGGATCGAAGACGTAGCCCCAGACACGCACAAACCCCACCGGGCTTGTCCCGGTGGCTCGCGGGCTTCTGCACTACTCGATTCGTTGAGTTGCCGAAGTCTGCGAGTAGTGCAGAAGCCGTTTAACCACCGGGGCAAGCCCGGTGGGGTGAGAACAGAAGATGCCCGAGCCGCTGAAAACCAAAATCGCGAGCGTGATGGAAGACCCGAGTGCGATGCAGATCGCGCGGGTTTATGCCAAATCGTTTCTCGGTGCGGCGGCGAGTACGATCGGCGTCGAGGCGGCTCTGGAAGAGGGGCAGTCGTTCGTCGATGACGTGCTGAAGCGGAATCCGGACTTTGAGCGGTTGTTGGTTTCTCCGACAATCAACAAGCTCGACAAGCTCAAGCTAATTGAGCGAGTCGTCACGGGGCGTGGCTCGGAGTTCATCACGAGTTTTTTGAAAGTGTTGGCTCGGCACGATCGGCTTGATCTGTTGCCGAACATCTTGAATGCGGCGCGGATTCAGAACGAACGGGCGACAGGTCGCAAGCGAGTCTCGGTCAAGACGGCGAAGCCGCTGTCGGAGGAGTCTCGGAAGGCGATCAGCGACAAGCTGCGTTCGGCGTTTGCTTTTGAACCGATTCTTGAAGCGGAGACTGACCCGTCGCTGATCGGCGGCATGGTCATCCGCGTGGACGATACCGTTTATGACAGTTCGCTGCGGACTCGGCTGAAACAGCTCAGAGCCCGCTTGCGCGAGAGGAGCCTCCATGAAATTCAAACCGGACGAAATCGCTTCAGTCATCCAGAAGGAGATTGAGGACTTTCGCGGCCAAATCGAAACGGCCGAAGTCGGTCGCGTGCTCGAAGTGGGTGACGGCATCGCTCGGTGCTACGGCCTGTCGTCGGCTATGTCCGGCGAAATGGTCGAGTTCCCCGGCGGCATTCGCGGGCAGGTCTTCAACCTGGAAGAAAACTCCGTCGGCATCATCATCCTTGGCGACTACTTGAAGATCGCCGAAGGGGATGAGGTCCGCACGACCGGTGCGTTGCTGTCCGTCCCCGTGGGCGAAGCGATGATCGGCCGAGTCGTCGATCCGCTGGGCAACCCGCTGGACGGCAAAGGCCCGATCCTGGCGACCGCCACTCGGCCGCTCGAATACGCGGCTCCGGGAATCGCCGGTCGTCAGCCAGTCAAGCAGCCGTTGCAGACCGGGATCAAGGCCATCGACTCGATGACCCCGATCGGCCGCGGTCAGCGCGAACTCATCATCGGCGACCGCAAGACCGGCAAGACCGCCGTCGCGATCGACACGATCATCAATCAAAAGGGAAGCGGCGTCATCTGCGTGTACGTCGCGTGCGGACAGCGAGCCTCCAACGTCGCGGCCGTTTACGAAAAGCTCAAAGAGCACGGCGCAATGGACTACACGATCATTGTGTCGTCCACGGCGTCCGATCCCGCTCCGATGCAGTACATCGCCCCGTATGCAGGCTGCGCGATGGCCGAACACTTCACCTACAACGGCGGACACACGCTGGTCGTGTACGACGATCTGACGCGGCAAGCTCAGGCGTATCGCCAGTTGTCGCTGCTAGTGCGACGTCCGCCCGGTCGCGAGGCGTATCCCGGCGACGTGTTTTATTGTCACAGCCGCTTGCTCGAGCGATCGGCCAAGCTGAGCAACGAACTCGGCGGTGGTTCGCTGACGGCACTGCCGATCATCGAAACGCTCGACGGCGAAGTCTCGGCGTACATTCCGACCAACGTGATCTCGATCACCGACGGCCAGATTTACCTGGAGCCCTCGCTGTTCCTGGCCGGTATTCGTCCCGCCATCAACGTGGGTATCTCTGTCAGCCGCGTGGGTGGCAACGCTCAGACGAAGGCGATGAAGAAGATCGCCGGCTCGCTGCGACTGGACCTCGCCGCGTTCCGCGAACTGGAAGCATTCGCCGCGCTCGGCACCGAATTGGACAAGGCCACGCAACGGCAGCTCGACCGAGGCTACGTCATGGTCGAACTGCTCAAGCAATCGCAGTTCGGCCCGCTGCACTTCGCCGACCAGGTCATCAGCATCTACGCCGGCGCGAAAGGCTACTTCGACGACGTCCCGCGAGCCAAAGTGTCCGGTGCCGAAAAGGAATTGCTCACGTTCATGCGCGAGCAAAAATCCGAAGTCCGCAACAAACTCATCGAAACCGGCGAGCTGACTACGGATGTCGAGAACGGCCTGAAGGCGGCGCTCGAAGAATTCAAGAAGCAGTACGCAGCAGGAAAGAAGTAACTCGATTGCCCTTCACCCCACCGAGCTTGCCTCGGTGGTTCACGGGCTTCTGCACTACTCGAACACGGCCGAGGCGAGCAGAAACAAGCAGTAGTGCAAAAGCCGTTTAACCACCGGGACAAGCCCGGTGGGGTTTTTGATGTCTGGGTGAAACATGGCCAAAGCACGCGCGATTGTGAAACGCCTGAAGGCGGTCAAGAACATTCGCAAGATCACCAAGACGATGGAATTGATCGCGACGGCTCGCTTCAAAAAGGCGATGGACCGAGCGACCGAGGCCGCCGCGTACACCAAGAAAATCTCCGAGATCGT
>CAMDPK010000076.1 GCA_945904015.1 Candidatus Kuenenia stuttgartensis
CGGCGCTAGCCCCGGTTTTACGGTATGAACCGGGGCTAGCGCCGCGCGGCTAATTTCTGTGGCACGGATCAGTGTCGTCGCTCACTCGCGGAACGCGAACGGTCACGTCTGGAACTGCTGCCACAAATCCTCAAATGTTTTTGAGAAGATGGCCACCAGGCGACGGTTGTTGGTGACGATAAAATTCTCTTCGTTGTTGGCTGCGGCACCGCGTGTCCAGTTGTAGCTGCCGTTGAGCAGAATCTTGCTGTCGAACACCGCGAACTTGTGGTGCATGTGGTACTCGGTGCGATCCACTCGCAGTTCAATGCCCGCCTGAAGAAAGCGATCCGCATCTGATCCGAGGTCTGCCGCTTTGTCATTGTCGGTGATGATTCGGACCCTGACTCCCCGACCGTGAGCCTCCAGCACGGCGGAAGTCAGTCGATCGTCTGTGATCGTGAAGACGCAGATCTCGACCGTCTGCTTCGCCTGAGCCAACAGAGTCCGAATCCGCTGTGGACAATCGCCGTGAGGACTGAACCACGCCTCAGCCATGTCCTCCTTGTCTTCGCCCGGCGATGGCTGAAGGACTTTGGCAATCTCTTCCAGCCACTCGACGATCATCGCCCCATTCGTGGCATCGATTGCTTCTCTGGCCAACCCGAATGCCAGCCGGCGAAAGTGAGCCAACTGTTCCGCATCAGCACCCGCCTCGTCCAGATGCTGACTCAGCACGGACTTCTCCGCCCGCGACAGCCGTCGATCCGCCAACGACTGCTCCAGAATCTCACGCATTTGCTGTGGCGTCATCATGGCCCTGCTCTCCGCCATTCGTGTTAGACCGCAAACATCAGCCGCAGGGCGCTAGCCCCGGTTCTCGTCACACAACCCCCGGTTCTCGTCACTCGTCACACAAACCGGGGCTAGCGCCCTGCGGCTGATGATTTCAGCGGATCGCTATTTGAACTGCATCCGATCCTGCGCTTCGCGTACATAAATGCACACGGTTTCCAAATCCTCTTCGTTGTTGACGCACTCCCAATCTCCTCCCACGGACCACACGGGGCGATCACGAAACACCTCCCATTGTTTCCGGAGTCCGCGAGTGCCATTGGCCTTCAATTGGTCGCGGACAGTGGCACCAGAAGATCCCACGGCGGTAACAACGGCATGCACATGATTCGTGCGAGCATTAACCGCCCATAATCGCCAACCGCGATGATCGCAGTGTCGTTGGCATTCGGTTTCGACGACCGTTCGTTGATCGGGATTCAGGAGGACGATGGCCTGCTTCACGCGTGTGCGATGCCACTGTTCAAGTCGCGGCTGCGGCGGCTGGTGGCCGTGTCCGCGCCGTCGCCAGCCCCGTTCGTCGCCTTGCAGATGCGTGCCATACACGGTCCAAGTGATGAAGAAGGCGATCGGCTCATCAGAGTTCATGATGCAGGTCTCGAATCGTCGAATTCGATCAATCCGCCGCCGGACCCATCAGCCGCAGGGCGCTAGCCCCGGTTCTGTCACGCGGCGAGAGGATGTGATTCTATTGAACCCGATCGAACCGGGGCTAGCGCCCTGCGGCTGATTGGCTCATCTGTCGCCGTGGGCTTCAACCCACGGATGGGGATGACGCGCGAATCGTTCGTCGCGGAGCGACGAGGGAATGTGTGGAGACGACGACACACATCCCTTTGGCGGACGATGGTGTGGCGATGGTTCAATCGTCGCTCCGCGACGAGATGATTTGGCGGGATGGCCGACCGTGGGTGGAAACCCACGGCGACCTTCGGCGGTCGCTCTGCGACCAAGGACAAGAACCAAAGAGTCGCACACCCGCTCCCGCGTTCCCTTCGAAACAAATTGCATTGACTACGTTGTGCCGAAGTCTTGCAATTCCGAATTCGTAGTCCAGCGAACGATCGTTATCTCTGACCAACCTGATTTTGAGAGAGACCGGCTGAGAAAGGAGACTCTTGTCATGTCCGATTCCGAAGAGCACAAGGTGAAGTTTTTTGTGTACGTCGTTGAGTCGCCGTCCGCCCCCGACCTGTATCATGGCCGCTCTGAGGGAAACATTGTGGCCCAAGCATTGCGGTTGGATCGCATCCCGTGCGTGGCACATACAGCAATCGACAGGGATGCTTTTTACGGAGCCTTGGTTTACGGACTCTCCGAGGCAATGAAAGTTTTCCACGGACACTTGCCGGTTCTGCATTTCAGTGCGCACGGCAGCGTAGATGGATTGCAACTTTCAAATGGGGACTTCGTCACGTGGGATGAGATGCGGACACTTCTTGTTCCCATCAACAATTCTCTGTCCGGATCACTACTCGTCTGCATGTCTGCGTGCGAGGGATTTCATGCTTGCCAAATGGCGATGACCCTGGACGAAGAACCCCATCCTTTCTTTGCGACGGTTGGAAACCTTGGAGCACCGACATGGTCGGACACGGCAGTTTCATATGCCGCTTTCTACCACCTAGTTGCGAAAGGCTTTTCTGTGGCCGATGCGGTCGAGCGAATGAACGTAGCCTGCGGCGACGGTTCATGGGTGATTCAAACGGCAACGGATGCGAAACAATCATTTCTAACCTTTCGCCAAGATGGAGATTTGGACGGTGCGCTCGAATCTCTCGAACGTACGGCCGAGCAATCCAATCTTCCACCCGATGTGAAGGCGCTGGCGTCGAATACCTCATTGCAGGGGGCCACGTTTGACACTCAATGACTGCAACTCGCTCTTTCGCGGCTAACCGATCGTTCATCCGAACCAATCCATTCCCGGTCATACTCGGCCAGTTTCATTTCGAGTTCATCGTTGCAGTCATGTCGTTTCTGAACGTCACTCCGTTTCATCGGTTAAAAAGTGTCTTTCTTGCTCTCCGAATATCACGATTACTTCTAGGCATACTCGACGCGATACGCGGGGAGAATCATGCGATTGAAGTACCGACCATGCGAATCAGCCGCCATCAAGCCTCGATAGATATCTGGTGGAACGCCGAGGTATCGATACACGGAGCCATTCCGAAATTCGATTTCCAGAACTTGTTGCGACTCGCTGTACCCCACTGACCTCATCGCTGTCGATGACACCGGTATCCGCGTTGGTGTCGGCCCGATGGGGAGAACGTCCTCGGCGGCGATCGCCGCGATCTTGCTGGCACGCGACGGAGGTGTGGGCCGCATTCTGGGTCGGCTCAGAATGTCCTTGACGACTTGCTCGTCGGTTGCGGACAGGACCGGTGGTTGACCAATTCCCATGAGTTCAGGCAAGAACGGCTCTTGGCCCAGTGGCAAGCTCGTGGCTCGAATCAAGTGGCCTGCCAAGCATTTGGTCAAAGCATCTGGTGAGTGCCAAAGCTCTTGAAGCACCGCCGAATCCTGCGGGGATTCAAAGTCTCCTTGCTTAAAGAGCAAGTTGTCTCCGTTGTCGAAACGTTTCCAAAGTGCTTCGCCTCCTACCGCCAAGGCGCGTAATGCGCAGCCGATAACCAAGTGCGGGAAGCGATCTACTTCGGCGTTGTAAGTTCCATCTTTAAGCCGCAGCGGGTGTTGATAGTTGGAGTGCCCTGCTTCTCCAGACTGTTGATCGGCCAGCGCGGGGACGAACATGCCATCGTAGTCGATCAACTTGAGCTTGAGGTTGTGCTTGCCGTCAGACACCAGGAGCACGTTGCCGTGTTGTAGATCGGCATGGGCGAGGCGAGCATCTCGGAGTTGCTGCGCCAACTTGACCCAAATCCGGGCCAGCGATTCCAATGTTTCCGGGTGAGGCAGGTTGTTGCCCACGAATGAGTTCAGCGTCGTTCCTTCAACCCACTGCATCTTCACGATCGGAAACCATTGACCGCGAACACGAATGCCTTCGGGCAAGTAGTCAAATTCGACTGTGAAGGGAAGTTTCGCCTGCTGCAAGTAATCGCTGATTTCACGATAGCGCTCTTGTTGGTCCGGGACTTTGCGAGTGAAACACTTCACTGCGCAATCATGCCCCGTGGTCGGACAGTGGATTCTGTAGACGTCGGCAAAGTTGCCTGACATGACGACTGGCAAGCCCTGGCGATTGAGGACAGTCTTTCCCAGCCGCAATTCCGAATCCTGAAAATTGAGCCCAGGGTTTTGAACGGCTTCGTTAAAGTCTGTTGAATTTGGCCAGAACATGACGCGGAACCACCAAATAGTGAGTGCAACATTCCACTTCACACGTCAATTATCACGAGAGTGACATCATCGTTGCGAATGTCCCGCTCATCTCGCAGTGCCTCGATCCAGGCGACGAATGTGTCGGCCGATTGCTGGCAAGCAGCAAGGACCGTGTGCCACGGTTGCCGCTTCTCTTCGTGCTGTTTTAAGAACCAGTGAGCCAGTGCGTCCGTCGCAAGGAAAAAGCGGTCACCGGGCTGGCATTCGCCGTTGCAGTGATTTTCTCGCTCGGCGGTCACAATATCGACCGGCGTTCGTGAACCAAGAAGGCTCGGCTGAGTCCCGAAATCGTCAGACACCGCGAGCGGAAACGAGGCGAGCAATCGGTCTTCGCGGACCTGAAATAGACAGCTATCTCCGACCGCAACCGCCCACCAGCGCTGACGCCCCACTGGTTCCACCAGCAATCCGAGAAATGTCGCAAATGCGCCCTGCTCGAATTTACTTTCGGCGTACCACGGCAATGGCCTAGATCCAACTTTGTCTAGCCAGCGTTGCTGCAACGACGGCAGCCAATCCCGCCAGCGTTGTTGCCAGCGAACGGGCGACTCGACGTATTGTTCAACCAGCAACTTGGCCCAGGTATCGGCGAACGAACTCTCGGACGCACCATCGGCAATCGCGAACCGACCACGAGCCGGATCAACTGCGAAAGCGTCTTCATATTCGTCCGGATCATTGCCACGCTTCGGCAACCAAAAGGTTGTTGAATCCACGGCTGGCTCGCGTTCTTATCGTAGGTTCTGCGCGACCTTGGTGCCGATGTCCAGAAAACGAATGACTGCGACGAGATCCGCGTTGAACACGAAGCCGCGCGTCTCGTCGGTTATCTGCATCTCCTCACGGCGGGCAGCCTCCTGTATGGGAGGGGGCAGAGTGCTGGACATGCGAAACAATCGGCGGGCGTAGTCGTCGGGGAGTTGGGTTTCGCTGCAAGGAAATTCAATGGGATGATCGGGGCGTGAAGATACATGTGCATTGAAAAACAACACTGGTCCGTCCGTGGAAGCCAATGACCTCAGAGTCGCCGAAGGCGGTTCGGGATCACCGTCGGTGGCTTCGCCATCGGTGATGTTGATGATGATCGGCGGATAACAATTGGGATAACGCTCTATGAAAGTCCCAATCGTCTGCCGAGCCAACTCCAATGCTTGGCACATGGGCGTCGTACCATCGGCTACCGGTTCAAACCAGACTTGAAACTTGATTGTTTGGTCGACCAGTCCGCCAGCACCGTCATCGACTTTCTTGACTCGCTGTTCAATGCGCAACGGGGCATCGGCGATCTCGCTGATTGGCACAAGGTCACGACCAGTGAGTGCTCCTCCCAAGGCCGGTGCGACTTGTCTGCCGTAGCCAATCACGCCGACGTGGTAATAGTCGCGCACGCCCTCGGATTTATTGCACTTGATGACCAGATTCTGAAGCAGCCGATTGATTGCATCGGCGACGCCTTCGGCCTTCTTGCGTCCGAGCTGTCCACCAAACGGATCGGACATCGAGCCGGACTGGTCGATGAGAAACAAAAAGCACGACGGGGTAACGCGGCTGATTTCTGCTGAGTAGGGCATTGGGTTCTCCAAGGTCACGAAGACGAAGAGGCTGTGAACGGTCCACACCCCGAGGTCACATCCACACCTATCAGCCCGAAATGCGGGGCCGCAGTCAAGAGGTGGCGATCGTTCGTGTGGATTTCGGCGAAGCCATTTTCGCGGGCGCAGATCAGGTGCAAAGCATCGGCGGAACCGAGAAAGACCGTTGTGGGTAATGTCCGGTAAGCACCGGCGACTTGTTCGAGCAACTCCGACTTGAGGGGGAGTAGATTCCAGAGACCTTGCTGCACGTCACGGTCAAATTCCGCGAAGAAAATTTCCGCCTCAGCAAGTGTTAGAAAACCTTCTCGCAGCTTGCGGTGGAAGACGGCGGTCACTTCCGCGAGTGCCAATTCGCAGGTTGCAACATCACCCGCTGAGATCGCACAGGCTCGAACCAACTCGTGGCCGGGTTCGTTGAGGTAGAACTTCGCGACGTAAGCGGAATCGAAATAGATCATGTCCGGTCGCGATCCTCGGAGATGATCTGGGTGCTATCCGTCCCCCCCACGGGCCGGTGCATGATGGCGGCGAATTCCGGGCTCGGTTGCCAGTCCTTGAATGACGTCCTCTTCGGTGACTCGTTCAAGGGGACGAGCTTCGCCACGGACTTGCCGCTGTCGGTCACGAGAATCTCCCCGTACTGAGCGGCCTGATGAACCCACTGATCCGTCTCTTCGTGCAATTCGTGAATGGAGATCGATTTCATGCCCGCATTGTGCCGCCCCCGTTCGATCACAGCAACAGGAATGTGTTTCCGTCAAAGTCTTCTTGAGGGCCAGGCCGACCGCGTTTAGTGCGGGATCACCGGTCAGGAATCTCGCGGTGTGGCATCGACGAACTCCGGATTTCGACCGCTTCCCCAACGACAGTCGCAGTTGGTCGAGTTCGTCGGCCAGTCGGCGGTCATGGGCTCGCAAGGCCTTGTGTACTTGCCAGACTGGCTCGAAGGCCGATTGCGAGAGGACGTGGTCGGCGTCTTCGGACTCGTCGATGAAGACCGGAATCACGATCGTGCTCCGCCTTCGGCGGACTTGCCGACGGCTTTGCGGATCACTCGGCCGACCGTCTGGATGATGTCCACCATCGACCGCTTGGGGTCAATGAACGCCACACGGATTTTCGATTTTCGATTTTCGATTGAAAATGCCGACTGCGGTTCAATCGAAAATCGCCAATCGAAAATTCACTAACGTGGCTCGTTGGCCGGCGGGCGTGTGACTTGTGTCGAATCAGCCGCAGGGCGCTAGCCCCGGTTCATGCTCGCGGGGGGAAACCGGGGCTAGCGCCCTGCGGCTAATATTGGCGCTCCCGCACAAATGGCGGAGCGCCAGTTTTCCCGAGGACCGGGCCGACCGCGTCAGGTGTGGGATCACTCCCGGCGAGGAATCTCGCCGTGTGGCATCGACGAACCGGGCGGCCTTCACCAAGCGATCTTGGCAACCAGCACGCTGCAAAATTCGGTGCAGCAAACAGCCGTTTGGCCCGGCATCGACTCACAGACGCAAGGCTCGATTTCCGCAACTGCCAACGAAAACGGCACCGTGTGAAACGGTGCCGTGATCGAAGTGCCCAGGAGAGGACTTGAACCTCCATTCCCGTGAGGGAACTAGCTCCTGAAGCTAGCGCGTCTGCCAATTTCGCCACCTGGGCTGGCGTGCGAGGGGCGAAGAATACGGGGTTGCGGAAGTGTCGGCAAGCGACGGTTGCGAAGTGTCGATGATCCATCGCAGGCATGTCGTCAGGCTCAGAACTTGTGGCCTTGTTGGGGGCCGTGCTTCGTGAGCGTCAAAACTTCGGGGCCTTTTTCGGTCATCAAAATCGTGTGCTCGAATTGGGCCGAAAGGCCACGGTCTTGAGTGCGGACGGTCCAGCCGTCGGCTTTGTCGATTTCTGTTTTCCAATTCCCCTCGTTGAGCATCGGTTCGATCGTCAGGCAAGTGCCGGGACGAACGACTGACTTGCCGGATTGCAGATCGGGGAAGTGCGGGACGCCTGGCTCTTGATGGAAATTGCGGCCGACTCCGTGGCCTTGGAATTCGCGGACGATCTCGTAGCCCTGATCTCTGGCAAAACGATAGATGGCTCGGCCGATGTCGATGACTCGGCCGAAGGGCTTGATGGCATGGATGCCGATCCACATCGCGTCGAACGCGGCCTGCACGAGCCGCTTGGTGTTTGGTGAGACCTCGCCGATCAGAAATGTTTCGGATGAGTCGCCGTGCCAGCCTTCGACGATCGTCGTGAGATCGACGTTGACGATGTCTCCCTCGCGCAGCAGGTTGTCGTTCGGGATGCCGTGGCAAACGACCTCGTTGACGCTGGTGCAAACCGTGTTCGGGTAGCCGTTGTAGCCCAGGCAGGCGGGCGTGTGGCCATGCTTGATCGTGTAGTCGTAAGCCAGTTGGTCGATCTCGCGGGTGGAGATACCCGACCGGACGTGCGGTCGGAGGTAGTCCATGAGTTCGGCGTTGAATCGGCAGGCGGCTCGGAGGGCATCGCGGTCCGCGTTCGTCGCGTAGATCGGGATCTTGGCCATCGGCCCGGTTTGTGGCCGCAGCAAAGTACCTCGGAAGGAATTCACAAAGTCACCTGTTGGTGGTCGAGAGTCGTCAAATTTGGGTCGGCATTGTGGTCCGGTCCACAACTCTTCGCAACCAAGCTGAAAAAGCGCAACCGTTGGCTCAGGCCGGGGAAAATCAGCAGACCTCTCCACACACAGGCTGGTGGACTCGGTAATTCAGCGAGACTGAATCGACAGACCGTGGCGATCTGTTTTTGACTCGTCAAACATTTCCATCCGAAGTTGTCTGCCGACAAGACCACGCCGATATCTGAAAGCAGCCTGTCAGGATGACGGGAAAGTTAGCTTGCGCGGCGCGTCATCAACTCTTGTTTGACTGCGTGGCGAGGAAAGGACTCCTCAATGCGTTCCTTCATTTGGTCGACTTCGCTGCTTGTCTGTTTTGCAAACGCACTCGTTCTGCGAGCTGCCGAACCGTCGAGGCCGCGAGTGACTCCGGCATCGACTGCTTCACAGCCGATCGCTGATGCTCGACTCGCGGCGACGCGAACTCGCTCGGAGCGCCAGTCGCCGTTGCGACTTGTCGACTGGGTGACACCCGTCGCGTTTCCGTGGCCAGAGGATGATCTGGAACTTGGCAAACCCGGCGGTGACGAAGAGGAGCCGAAGATCAACTACGGCCCGCCCGCCAATGAGCCTCGCAAGACGCTGTTTCAGTGGAGCTACGGCACGACGTTCTCCGGCGGCCCGCCCGTCGATGACGACCTGCAAACCGATCGCCCCGATTTCGTCGAAGCCAGCACGACGGTCGGCAAGGGCGTGCTGCAAATCGAATCCGGGTACACCTACATCCGCAACAATGACCCGGACGACAATTCGATCACGCATTCGGCCGGCGAGGTTCTGTTTCGATACGGCGTGCTCGAAGACTGGCTGGAGTTGCGAGTGGGTGTGTTCCCCTTCAGTCAAAAGCAAAATGTTCCGTCTCCGAGCGTGACGAACAGCGGACTGGAGGATTTGTATTTGGGATTCAAACTGGGACTCACGCCGCAAGAGGGCATCTGGCCGGAAATGGCGCTGGTCCCGCAGATGACTGTGCCCACGGGGCATGACTCAGTGACGGCCGGCAAGACGTTGGCGGGAGTGAATTGGCTCTACGGCTGGGACGTGACCGACTTCATCGCCATTGGTGCCAGCACGCAGTTCAACAGCGCGGTCGATGGCGGGACGTCTCAGCGATACACCGAATGGGCTCAAGCGGTAACGATCAACTACAACCTCGCCGAAAAAGTGGGTGGCTACACCGAGTACTTCGGCTTTTACCCGTCTGGCGCGAACACCGAACGAGTGCAGCACTACGCAGATGCCGGCCTCACCTACCGGATGACGCCGGACATGCAGTTTGACATCCGTGCCGGCATCGGCTTGAACGACGCTTCCGCCGATTACTTCGTCGGCACGGGATACTCGATCCGCATCAAGTGATTTCGCGAGGTTGCTCGCGGCCTACGTCGGGCCTCCCGATCTGCGCTCGCTTCCGCCACAATGCCGCCGCGAGACGACGATCCGGCTGGCATCACGAGGTGGTGAGACGACATGGTCGAGCGATATCGGCGACGAACAGGCAAACCCGCGCTGCTCGGCAATCATCAGAAATGCTGGCTGTGGGGACGGCATGTCGTCACCGAGACGCTGCAGGCCGCGCGCTGGCCGGTGCTGGAACTGCACCTCTCCGACCGCTTGCCGGAAGACGATCTCGCATTTGCAACCGAGTGGTCTGGATCGTGCGAGGCGAGCTTTACAGTCGAACCGTTCGACCGGCTGACGGATCTCTGCCATTCGCGTGAGCATCAAGGTTTCCTGGCCAAGATGGCCGCGTTCCCCTACGACCGCGTTGAGGACGTGCTGTCCGCTGAAAAGCCGCGACCCCTATTCGGACTGCTCGATGGCTTGCAAGACCCACACAATTTCGGAGCGGTGATTCGGTCGGCACATGTGCTCGGCGTTGATGCGCTATTCGTGCCGACGCACGGTCAAGTGGAGGTCACGGCCCAAGTCGCCCGCAGTTCGGCGGGAGCGGTCAATCACATTCCGATCGCGCAAGCCGACGATCTGGTCGCACTCGCCGAGCAACTGCGATCGCGCAACATCCGAGTCATCGGTACCAGCCAACGAGCCTCGCAACCGATCAATGACTGCGATCTGACTCGCGCGGCTGCAATCATCATCGGCAACGAAGGAACGGGCATTCGCGACGAGTTGCTCGCGGTTTGCGACGAACTCGTCACGATTCCGCAGTTCGGAGCGGTCGAGTCCCTCAACGCCGCCGTCTCGGCCGGCATTTTGTTTTACGAAGCACAACGGCAGCGAGCGCTGCCCGGCCGAACGCCGATCGCCGAACGCCGATAGCCGTTATCCCACTTTTCCGATTGCTCAATCCGCATGGCCCTCGAACTCAAAAACCCACACAGCGTCCTCGCCGCGATTCAGGCTCGGCCGCTGGACGTTCTCGACATTCAAGTCGCGACGGACGCACCGAGTCCCGCATGGTCCGAGGTGATTGACGTCGCTCGCGCGCACGCCGTTCGCGTCACGCGCGGCGGACGCCCCGCCTCACGCGATCGTCGCGGTGGCGAGAAAGAAGGCCGCGAGACCGGCATGTCCGCCACGGTGCGCGAGCGACCGGACGTGCCGCTCGAAGAACTCTTCGCCGATGCCGCGACGCGAGCGAACGGACACGGCCTCTGGCTGGCGCTCGACAATCTGCAAGACCCGCACAATGTCGGAGCCATCTTTCGCACCGCTGCCTTCTTCGGAGTGCAGGGGATCGTCGTCACCAAAGACCGATCCGCGCCGCTCAGCGGAGTGGCCTACGACGTCGCAACCGGCGGCCTCGAACACGTCCCGTTCACGATCGTCCCGAATCTCGCTCGCGCAGTGGCGGTCGCCAAAGAATCCGGCCTGTGGGTGCTCGGCACTTCCGAGCACGCTGCCGATGACGTCACTCAAGTGGACCGCGGTCGTCCGTGGCTGCTGATCGTCGGCAACGAAGAAAAAGGGATGCGCCGCCTGACCACCGAGCATTGCGATTCCGTCTGCCGCATCACGCCGCGCGGCGAAGTGACGTCGCTAAACGTCTCGGTCGCGACCGGAATCTTAATCGCGACGCTGACTGGCTCGTGATTCAGAGGCTGTCCGAGAAGCGGTGTTTGACCGTGGGATAGGCTTCTAGCGTGTCATGTTTCTCGTAGTTTCGCAGGCTGGAAGCCTACGCCACGGACCTGATCGGACAGCCTCTCAGTCGTCGCCCGGAGAACCGCGCATCCGCTTTGTGTCCGAATGGCGACGCTTGTCATTCAGACGGCGAGTCTTCGAGCCTTTCGTTGGCTTCGTCGGCCGGCGCTTCTTGGGAGCGACCGCGACTTCTTTCAACCAGCCGGCGAGTTGTTCGAGGCAGCCGATGCGATTCAGCAACTGGCTGCGAGATTTCTCGCACGAGATCAAAATGCTGCCGTCGGTCAGCAGTTTCGAGGCGAAGCGAGCGGCGAAGCGCTGCCGCACGTCGTCGGGCAGGCTCGGCGATTCCAGAGGCCTCCAGCGGAGCGTCGCCTTCGAATTGACCTTGTTGACGTTCTGTCCCCCAGGGCCGGAACTGCGAGCAAATTGGAAGGTGAACTCGTCGTGCGGAATCTGAATCCGAGCGGTGACGGCCAGGACGTCACGCGGCGAGTCGTCCGAATCAGCATCAGGAGTTTTCGCTTTCGAGTCGGCCATCGAATCTCACCGTGTGGATTGAGACGTCGCAGAGGTCTAAACTACCGCGCAACCCTGAACCTCGGAGGTTTCCATGAGCTTTCCTCGGATGATACGAGTGCGGCAGACTTTTGACGCGACGCGCGTGAACGATATTCCCGGTGAAGTCGAGCGGCAACTCGCAACGCTCGCCCTCGGCAAAGCGGTGCGGCCGGGACAGACGGTCGCGATCACCGCCGGCAGTCGAGGCATCGCCAACATCGCGATCATCATCAAGGCCGCGTGCGATTACGTCCGCAAACTGGGTGCGAAGCCGATCATCGTCCCCGCAATGGGCAGCCACGGCGGCGGAACTCCCGAAGGACAGCGACAAATCATTGAAGGCTACGGAGTCACCGAAGCCTTCACCGGCGCGGAGATTCGCGCGTCGATGGAAACCGTCATCGTCGACACAACGCCGCATGGCATCCCGGTCCACTTCGACAAGCATGCTTTCAATTGCGATCACGTCCTGGTGGTCGGCCGAGTCAAACCGCACACCGGCTTCGTCGGCCCGGTGGAGTCCGGACTCCACAAAATGATGCTCATCGGACTGGGCAAGCACGAAGGTGCGAAGATTTATCATCGCGCGATTTTGGATTTCAGCTTCCTGGAAATCATCCGCGCCGTCGCCGACGTCGTGCTGCGCAAGTGCCGAGTCGTCGCCGGCCTCGCCATTGTCGAGAACGCCTACGACGAGACTGGCATGATCGCCGCTGTCTCGCCGTCGCAGTTCTTTGAACGCGAGTCCGAACTGCTGACACAAGCTCGCGCGTGGCTGCCCAAGCTGCCGTTTCCCAGCGTGCAACTGTTGATCATCGACCAGATCGGCAAGAATATCAGCGGCACCGGCATGGACACCAACGTCATCGGCCGCAAGTACAATGACCACGCCGCCACCGAACACGACGACGTCTCGGTCAAACGCATCTTCGTCCGCGGACTAACCGAGGCGACTCACGGCAACGCCACCGGCATCGGCATCGCCGAGTTCACGAACTCGCGCACGATCCATCAAGTCGATCGCAAGATCACCGCGATCAACTGCTTAACCGGCGGCCATCCAACCGCCGCAATGCTGCCGATCGCGTTCGACACCGATCGTGATGTCATCGCTAACGCGCTCCCCACGCTTGGCCTCGTCGAGCCGACGAAGTCGAAGATCGTCCACATCTCGAACACGTTGCACCTCAGCGAAGTCCTCGTCAGCGAGGCGTACCTGCCAGAGTTGCAGCAGCGTTCTGATTTGTCGGTCCTGTCTGGCCCGACCGAAATGGACTTCGATGCCGACGGCAATCTGCGACCTGTCTTCGCCGGTCATTGAGTCGCTCGCCCGCGCGTAGACCGGATGCCTACGTCCGGTCAGATTTGTTCACTCATTGCTCAATCTCTCGCGGCGAATTGACCGGACGTGGGCGTCCGGTCTACTAGAAACCGCGCGGCTTTCAAGATCAGCACGCAACTGCCGGAGTGTGTGATCTCGCTGCGCATGACCATCTCGACCGCTTCGGCGAACGGGACTCGCAGTCGCCGGATCGTCTCGGTCCCATCGGGTGACGCCTCCACGAACGACAACCCCTCCGCCAGAAACAACGAGATGGGCGCGATCGCCTGCGACGTGAGCGGATCGACAACTCCCAACGGCGTCCAACGTGACGCCGTAATGCCGACCTCCTCTCGTAATTCACGAGCGGCCGCGGCCAGCAACTCCTCGCCCGATTCCACACCGCCGCTGATGACTTCGATCCCGCGACGTCCCTGTGCGTAATGGAACTCCTCGGTCAAGAACACATGCCCGCTGTCATCCAGCGGCAGGACCGACACTCCGTCCTTGAGTCGCGTGACCGTGTGTGTCCCCGGCTGGCCATCCGGCCGAATCACGTCATCCTTCGTGAGCACCAGCCACGGGTCGCGATAGATCTCGGTCGTGCCCAACACCTGCCACGGCCCGTTCGGTCGCGGATGTAATTCGTCACTCATGCGCTGCCTTCGGAGTTTGTGGTTTGAGTGGCGCTCGGTGGTCGTGGTCCTTGAAACTGGTAGTAGGTGCATTCAATGCGACCATTGAAGAGCTTGCGGCGGCGGTCACTGGCTTGGCCGAAGAGACGTTCAAACTCTTTGTGAGAGGTCAGTACATAAACCGACCACGCATTGAGCCGGTTGCAGAATGCACCCAAACGAGCGTAGAGAGCTTCCGCTTCGTCGAGTTCGCCGAGTCGCTCGCCATACGGCGGGTTGGCGATCAAGCAGCCGTAAGGCAACAGGTCGGGGCCGGAGATTTGCGCGAAGTCCCGATGCTCGAATCGCAGATCTGCTGCGACACCGGCCTCCAGCGCGTGATGCTTGGCAAGCTTGATGGCATTCGGATCGCTGTCACTGCCAACGATCGGGGCGTCGAGCTTCGGCAGCGCGACGCTGCGCGCCTCGTCGCGAGCTTGCTCCCAAACTTCGCGAGGTACGATCGGCCATTCCTCGGAAGCAAACGTGCGATGTAATCCTGGTGCGAGTTTGCGGCCCAGCAGCGCCGCCTCGATCGGGATCGTCCCGCTGCCGCAGAACGGGTCGAGCAACATGCGGCTGGAATTCCAATAGCTCAACTGGATCAACGCGGCGGCGAGCGTCTCCTTCAGCGGAGCCTCGCCGACCAACTTGCGATACCCGCGCTTGTGCAAGCCCGGTCCAGTCGTGTCGATGGTCAACGTGGCTCGGTCCTTGAGCAGCGAGACTTCGATCGTGAACGTCGGCCCGTTCTCTTGGAACCAGACTTTCTGATACCGCTGCTTCAGCCGCTCGACGATCGCTTTCTTCACGATCGCCTGACAATCCGGCGTGCTGTGCAACTGCGACCGCACCGAGCGGCCTCGCACCGGAAAGTACGCATTCTCCGGCAACCATTCCTCCCACGGCAGCGCGTTTGTGCGGTCGAACAACTCGCCGAAGTCGCGGGCCTCAAACTGCCCGACTTGCACCAACACTCGCTCGGCGGATCGCAACCACAAGTTCGCTCGCGCGATCGCCGTCGCGTCGGCTTCAAACGTGACTTTGCCGTCTTCGGTCGTCTGTTTCTCGTAGCCAAGCTGCTTGAGTTCTCGCGAAACGACAGCTTCGAGACCAAAGGTAGTGGTGGCGATCAGTTGCATGGAGAACTTCGTCGAGCAGTGGAGGAACTGCACCGCTGCGATTCGGAGGGCGATGCTCCGCTCATGTTATCGCATTCGTTACAGTGGCCGACATGCCGGACATCCTGCTGACCACGTTGAATGCCAAGTACCCGCACTGCGCGTTCGGGCTGAGGTACTTGTTCGCCAACCTCGGCGAGCTGCGGGCGCGGGCGGAGATGATCGAGTTCACGATCAACGACGCGATGCTGGAAGTCCTCGATGCGATCGTCTCGCGCAACCCGAAGATCATCGGCTTGGGGGTCTACATCTGGAACATCGAGCCAGCCACTCGACTGGTCGCCGCACTCAAGCGGTTGCGGCCGGATATCGTCGTCGTCCTCGGCGGTCCGGAGGTCAGCTTCGAGGTCGATGAGCAACCGATCGTGCAACTCGCCGACTACGTCATCACCGGCGAAGGGGACTTGGCCTTCGCAAGGCTGTGCCGTTTGCTGC
Organism: Candidatus Kuenenia stuttgartensis; assembly: GCA_945904015.1. Taxonomy (GTDB): domain Bacteria; phylum Planctomycetota; class Planctomycetia; order Planctomycetales; family Planctomycetaceae; genus SXKJ01. Next base: position 15,708 of record CAMDPK010000076.1, read on the forward strand.
TCGACGGAACGCGGCCGACCGACAAAATCATCGTGGCTGAAGTTCCGCGACTGGATGACGTTGTCCTGCCCTACGATTTCTATTCCGACGACGACATCGCTCATCGCGTCATCTACGTCGAAGCCTCACGCGGCTGCCCGTTCACCTGCGAGTTCTGTTTGTCGGCGCTCGACATCCCCGTGCGGCAGTTCCCCCTCGAAGCGTTCTTGGTGGCCATCGAAAAATTGCTCGACCGAGGCTGCCAAGCGTTCAAGTTCGTCGATCGCACGTTCAATCTGAATCCGCGCGCCAGCCGAGCAATCCTGCAATTCTTTCTCGACCGAATGCGGCCGGGATTGTTCCTGCACTTCGAGATGATCCCCGACCGCCTGCCGGAATCACTGCGCGAATTGATCGTGCAGTTCCCACCCGCCGTGCTGCAATTCGAGGTCGGCGTGCAGACCTTCAACGACGACGTCGCCGAACTCATCAGCCGCCGTCAGGACAACGAACAACTCGCCGCCAATTTCCGCTTCCTGCGCGAGCAGACTGGCGTCCACATCCACGCCGACCTGATCGCCGGCCTGCCGGGTGAGACGCTCGACAACTTTGCCGCCGGCTTCGACCGCTTGCTCGCGCTGCGCCCGCAAGAAATCCAAGTCGGCCTGCTGAAACGCCTGCGCGGCACACCGATCATCCGCCACGACTCGGCCGAGCAAATGATCTACAGCCCGTCCGCCCCGTACGAAGTACTCAGCACTCGCGTGCTGTCCGCCGCCGATCTGGGCCGCCTGCGCCGATTCGCTCGCGTGTGGGACTTGCTCGGCAACAGCGGCAACTTCGTCGAGACGTTGCCGCTGCTGTGGCGCGACGAGTCCCCGTTCTGGACGCTCTGGCGACTGACTGACTGGTTCTTCGACCGCCTCGGCCGTTTCGTCGGCATCCCACTTCTGAAGCTGACAGAGTTGGTCTTTGAGTTTGCAACATCGCAACTCGGCCACAATGCCAGTGAGTTCGCGCCGATGCTGCTTCGCGACTATCAACGCGGCGGCAGATCGGATGCCCCGCAATGTCTGCGTGATGAGAATCCATCGACTGAGAATCCCATTCATCGCCAGCGGAAAACGCAACCGCGACAGTCGCGTCATTCGAATCAGGCCTGAGCGGACAGCAGCGGGGCGTCCGACGGACGTCGATTCCATGCACGTTCAGCTATGCCGTCACCAACTCCGCACGAGTCGTCGGACGTGGGACGCGATGCCCCATCTCTCGTAAGTCGGAGACATGCAGTTCGATCGCTTCACGAATCAGTCGACGCACGCCGGGTCGAGTCCTCGCCGCGGCGATGCAGCCCGGAAGGTCGGGCACATAAGCAGAATAGCCCGTCTTGGTTTTTTCGATGACCACCCAGTACGGCATGATTTCTATCCTTTGAGCTTCTTCAATCCGGCCTGTTTCAAAATGCTATTGAACGTCCCCGGAGCGATGTCCACGTTGGGATGGCCGGATACCGTCACGGCTCCCGGTTTCTTCGGATGATGATACTGCCGATGGCTGCCGGTTGTCCGCACATGAAACCAACCGTCCTTCTCAATCAGCCGAATCACGTCGCGAATCTTCAAATCATCCTCACGAAAGAACGAGTCAGTTCAGAGCGTCGGCGTCTTCATTGCCGAGCGATCGAAGGAAATCACGAAGAACTGTGGCCGCTCGTCGGGCATTTTCGATGTCGCCAAATTCTTCATCACCATCCCAGAAATGAGCGTCGACGATCTGTCGAGTCAGGTGCCGTGCCTCATGGATCTGGGTGAGGTCTATTTGCTCCAATCCCTGCATGTGAAATTCGATCGCGTTCTCAAACTCGTGGTCAGGCAATCGACCTACCATGAACTCATCGAGGATTTCATTCATGCGACGAATCAATCCGGGATTGCTCATAGCTGACGCCCAAAAGTTCCGCAAAACTCAGCGCTGATACGCGGGCAGGAAGTGCATGTAGACTTCGAGGATGAGCGAGGCCATGCCGGTCCAATAGATGTTGTTGGGGCCGACGACGCCGGCGTTCTCGGCGGTGCCGCCGGGGACGTCCCAACTGCCGTCGGCGTTTTGTTTGTCGAGCAGCAGTTCGCGGACGCGCGGGTGCCAGTCGTTCCAGTGCTTGCCACCCGCCTGATAGTTCGCCTGGATCGCGTAGTAATGGAAGTAATACCAATACTGGATGCCGTTGGCCGACCACTCGACCGGGAACTTCGCCAGCAGGTCGAGCGTTTTCGGCACGCTGGGGTCGTCGTACTTGCCGAGTAATTGCAGCGACACAACACCAGCTGCTGAGGTCTGTGCTCCCTGAGCCGGCCCCTGATAGCCGTAGCCGCCGTTCGGGTGAGCACAGTACCGCACGTACTTGATCGCCTTCTCGATGACCTCTTCGGGGACGGGAATCTCGGCGTTGTTAGCCGCTCGCAGCGCGACGATTTGCATCACGCTCACGCTGAGATCGTGGTCTCCCGGCTTCGGGTTGTACCGCCAGCCGCCGTTCGGTGACTGAGCGTTGATGATGACCTTCACGGCTCGACGCAGTTTCTCTTCGACATCGGGATCGGGGTCCATGCCGTAGAGTTCCGCCGTGGCGAGCGTCGAAAGCCCGTGTTCGTACATCGGTCCCGCTCCGGCTTGGCGGCGCGAATGAAACAGCCCGTCTTCGCGTTGGGTCTTGAGCAGGTACTTGCGTCCCTTTTGCAGGACTTCTTTGTACTGCCCGCGCCCCGGCACATGCCCTCGGCCGAGCATCGCCAGAATCGTCAGCGCGTTGCCGGCATTGCAGTCATCCCAACTCCCATCCGGCTTCTGCTTCGAGGCCAAGTATTCGAGGCTGCGATCGACGGAAGCGGTGACACGCTCGATGACCTTTGCCTCGGTGAGCGGTGCGGCAGTCGTCGGTGCAGCGGCGGCAGGTTTCGATTGCGCGTGCGCGACGGAACACACGACGAGGGAGACCGCCACAATCACCAGAGTACATCGCACCATCGAACACCTCCTCAACTCAAACCACTCAACCGACGAAGCCCGACGTCCACGGCATAGATCAGCGTGATGAACAGCAGCGTGAACCAATTGTCCCAGATGCTGGCTTCACGGTGAACTTCGATCAGCATCGGCTCGCCTTTGAAAAGCTCTGGCAGCGAGGCAAGATCGGCAATCGAAATCACTTTGCCGCCGGTCGTGCTGGCGAGCGTCTCCAACAGCGGACGATTCAAATTCGGATCGCGCAGTTCTTCGGACGAGGGCATGACACGCAGTTTGCCTTCGATCGTTTTTGGCGAGTCGTTCGGCTGATAGAGCACTCGATGCTCACCGGTTTCCTTTGGCGAGAACTTGCCGGTGAAGCGACCTTTCACGAACTTGTCGGCGACGAGTTCGACCATTTGCGAACCGGTCGGACCGAGCGTACTGACTTTCAACGTCGGATCGACGCGCGGCTGGTTGTCAGCGGTGAAGGCGAAGAGTTCGATCTCGGCGGACTCGCCCGGTTGCACTCGGACGGGACGCACGGCGAGGCGGTTTTCCTTCTTGTCCGAACCGTCATCGGTACGGCCGACGAAGCGAAGCATCTGGCCCCAGAACTTGTAGAAAAATCGGTCGCCGACGTTCTGCCGCCACAAGTACGTCGCGTCCATGCCGAGGAACGCGACTTTCCCTTTGCCAGCGAACTGGTACGCGATGAGCGGTTGCTTGCCCCAGCGATTTTCGAGGCTCGGATTGCGAGCCAGCACGATGGCTGCGGCTGACGGACGCTCGACGGCGGAGGCCCAGAAGTAGGTCGGCATCTGCGACCAGACTTGGACGTTGCGGCCCGGATCGTCGTGCAGTCGCAGTGACTCATGCAGCAAGCCTTCGGGAGTGATCTCAATCTTGAATGGCTTGTACGCCGGAGCCTCAATGCCATTCGCGGCATTGTTTTTCAACACGACCGGCAGCAGCGATTGAAACTCGCGGTCGTAGATCTGTGGCATGAAGCGCGGGCCGGCTTCGACGATCAAACCGACTCCCTTGTCGCGCACCGCTTCGATCAATGCCTTTCGAAAATCGTCGTGCAGAATGTCGGGTGAAGCATCGCCGAGCACTATCGTGTGATATTCGGCCAGTTCCTTCGCGGTTGTCGGCAGCTTCGCGGCTTGATCGTCTTTGGACATGCGCCGCCATTCGGCCTCGACGAGGACTTCCGGTTCGTCGCCGGTGCGACCCTTGATGCCGTTGTCGCGGCGGATGTCGTTCTTCAAGAATCGAAAATCCCAACGCGGCAAGCCGTCGATCAAAAGCACTTTCAATTTCTCGTCGCTGACGCGCACGAAGGCGAGGTCGCTGTTGTTGGCTCGCAACTCTTCCGCCTCTTCGGCGAATGCCGGCACGTTGACCGTGAGATATTTGTCGCCGGCTTCCTTCGCCTCGAAGATCAATTCGGTCTGCTGCTGCTCGGTGCCGAGCAACACCAGCTCTTTCGTGTCGAGCACTGTCTCGCCGTCCTTCAACTCGACCCTGACCGGCCGTTTGTTGAAGCCATGCGATTCGAGCGTCACCGCCACGCGCACCGTGTCACCGATCGAGACTTGTCCGGTCGTGTAGAGGTCCACAATCGAGACGTCTTGCAATCGCTTCGGCGATCCGATCGGCACCACAAAGATCGGCGCACCGACCTGAGCCGCCGCTCGCGCCGCTTCCGCAGGGGACCGTCCGCCTGTGTTCTGTCCATCCGAGAACAGCACCAGTCCCGCAATCTTCTGCCCGGCCGCTTCATCGACGACATGCTGCACGATGCTGCCGAGCCACGACGATGGTCCACTGTTGACGTCGGGCAACTGCGGCTCGGACTTCGTTGGATCAAACACAAACTGTTCAACATCGCGAGCGAACGCGAGATGCCGCACATCAAATTTTCCATCGAGCGGCTTCAACAGCTTGTCGTTCGCGACCCGCACCGCCGTCTGCGACAACTCCGCACGTCGGAGGCGATTCAGCGCCGTGCGCGTGTCCGTATCAACGACGATCGGCGCTTGGCGCGGGTCTCCCGATCCCGCTGCTTCGCCGGACCGAAGGTCTCCCTTGTTGGGATCGCTCGATACGGGTGCTGCACTTGTCGAACTGCCGTCGTCCTTCACCGCTCCCGTTGCAAGAGCCACCTCCGCGAATTGTTCGTCGGTCTCGAACGGTCCCGCCGGCAGCCTCATGCTTTGCGAATTGTCGAACAAAAACGCGACGATTGGCTTTCGTTCGAATTTGTGATCGATCCGCAAGTACGGCCCTGACAACACCACGACCAGCAGAGCCAGGATCGAGACACGCGTCACGCACAGCGTCGCCAGCAACCATTTCGGCACCGTGTGCAGATTGAGTTTCTGACGGCGATAGACCATCCACGCCAGCGGGAAGAGCAGGACTGCTCCGATCCACAGGATCTCGCTGCGTTGAAACACCAATTCCGCGCGGTCCAAGTGCTTGAGGACTTCTTCCGGGATGCCAAGGAGTTGCAAGAAGCGTGAGAGCATTGAAATGCAGGCAGGTGGGAACGTGGTGGTAGGAAAGTGACCGCTAATCGTCGCCAATGAGAGAACGGAAATACTAATGGCGAGCGAGGATTAGCGGTCCTGGCGAATCTTGTTGCCAGAGCTTGGCGGCTACTTCTTTTTCTTGGCCGCCTTCGCAGCGGGCTTGGTCGCCTTGGCAACTTTCTTGGCCGGAGGTTTCGCCTTTGCCGGCTTCGCAACGGGCTTGGCTTTCTTGGCCGGCTTGATCGCTTTGGCGACTTTCTTGGCCGGAGCCTTCGCTTTGGCCTTCACCGGTTTGGCTTTCGGCTTGGGTTTCGCGGCGGGTTTGGCCGGCTTCGAGGGTTTCGCGGCCTTGACCTTTTCGGGCTTCGGCGGTTTCGGCGGGCCGTAGCGCAGCAAGTCTGCGTCGAGCATCACACCGTTATCCCAAACGACGGTTCCGCTTTCAATGTGCGCCGTCTTGAAGAACTTTTCGCTCAGGCGGACTTGCTTGTAATGTGGCCCTTGGACATAGGGGGTCACATCGACAGTACGGCTGAGTCCGTCATCGAAATCGAGTTGCAAATGCAGGTCGTTCAAGGCGACGACCGAAACAACGCTCACCGGCCGTGGTGGCTCTACCATCTTGGGGTTCCTTTGAGTGACTTCATGCGAATTGCGACCTCCTTGTGCCTCTGGACCTGCCGTGGTGTTTCCGCGACTGCTCAGAGTCGCGAAGGGAATTTCTATTTGGTGGGTTGCCCCGCCTTAGTGAGACGTTTGAAGTAATCGCGGATGAATCGCTGATAACCCTCCGGACCTTCTTCACGGAGGCTCTGCAAGAGTTCTTCGCGGACTCGCGGTTGCATCTTGAGGATCATCGAGCGAGTCGCTGGATCGAGATCCTTCAGGGCCGCTTCCATCGCGAACTGGCTGGAGTTGTCACCTTCGAGACCGCTACGCGGCTTCGGATTCGACTTCAACGGCGGTGGCGGAGCGTTCGGATTCTTCTGTCCTTTGTTCGGCTGCTCGGAGGAGTCGCCGACTTGCATCGCTTGGAGCCGCGCGGCCATCTGCATCGCCTTTTGAGCCTTCGCAGATTGGAGCAACTGCGCCAATTCCGCCGCTTTTTCAGCGGACAACGGTGCCGATTCGGCGGCGTCGTTCGGTTCACCCGTCGCCGGCATCGGCTCACCGTTTGGCGGTGACTGCGGTGGTGCGGGGGACGTCGCTTCGCCGGGCATCGGTGTGTCTCCGTCTCCCTTCTCGGCCATTTCAGAATTCAAGAGTTCGCCGATATCGCTGAGCAACTCGTCGAGCGCTCGTTGATCGGCAGCGAGACTCTCGTCCGCCTTCTGGAGTTGATCGAGTTTCTTGGCTTCGCGGTCACTCAGCTTCTCGCGTTGTTCGGCGGGAGTGGGTTTGTCCTTGGGCTGATCCGCCTGTGGCTTGTCGGTTCCTTTTTGTGGTTTCTGCGGCTGGCCTTTTTCTGGCTTCGCAGGTTTCGGCTTCGATGCGTTTGGTTTCTTGGCAGCCGGTTTCGCGGGATCGGCAATCGCCGGTTGGAACTCGTCGCCGTTGTCTTCCGGTTTACCGACATCCGGCATCGGAGCGTCGTTGTTGCCGAAGTCTTCCGGAGTCGTGGCCATCTCTGGCGGGTTGTCGCCAGCCAGCGGATCGTCCGCAGGCATTGGTTCAGGATTCGCCGGATCGTTCGGCGTCTCGCCGTTCTGCGGCTTCTGTTTTTGAGTCTTCTGCTTCAGCGCCTTGTAGTCGTCGCGCTTCTGCAACTCTTTCGTCTTGGCGAGTTCCTTGTCGGCTCGGCGTTCGACGTCCCGTTGCTTGTTGGCGATTTCCGGCAGCAGCGATTCCGGAGCCTCCGGAGTGAACTCCAGCAACTGCGATTCTTCGTTCGCGAGATTTTGCAGTTTCTCTCGCAATGCTTCGATCGCTTTTCGAAGCTCTTCGAGTTCGCTGGCGGTCAGTTCGCCTGACTGCTTGAGCATCTCGCGATGCAGTTCGTCGAGCGCCATCGCGGCGTCTTGCTTGGCGTCCTTCTGAGCCTCACGAACCGCCTCGAATCGGTTCTTCAACGCTTCCAGATTCTCCTGCACCTGGTCGGCGCGGGCCTCGAGTTTTTCCAGCTTCGGATCCGGTGTCTTCGCGTCGGCCGACTTCTTGATCTCCTCGGCGAGATTCTTGATCGGCTCGGTCGCCGCCTCTTTGAACGCTTCGGCGAGCGCGGCGATTTCGCGTTGCAGTTCGGGCGGAAGAAGCTGTTGCTTCTCCGCTTCCTTCGCCAACTCTTTCAAGTCTTCGTTGAGTTGTTTGGCGGCTTCGGCGTTCTTCGCCTCTTCCTGCTGGACCTGAGCCAGCTCTTGCTTGAGCTGAGCCAACTCCTGCTGTGCCGCCGCATCGAGTTTCGGTTCCGGCGTCGGCATCGGAGGCTTCGCGGCGTCTTGCGGCTTCGGCGAATCCTTCGCAGCCGGTTCATCTTTCGGCTTCGGTTGATCCTTGGGCTGGTCTTTCGGCTGATCCTTGGCCTGCGGATCGTCCTTCTTGGCTTGTTCTTGAGCGGCTTGCTCGGCCTTCTCCGCGGCGGCGTCGGCGGCCTTATCGGCAGCTTCTTGAGCGGCTTCGATTTTCTCGGTGAGTGGCTCGGACTTCTCAGCGATCTTTTCGAGCTTCTCCTGGACCTTGGCTTGCTCCTCGATCAGCTTGTCGAGTTTCTTGGCGAACTCCTCTTCCTTCTTCTCCAACTGAGCGAGCTGTTTGTCGGCGGCATTCGGATCGTTGGAGACGATGCGGATTTGATAGTCTTGCGTCTGAGCCGACTGACCTTTGCGGTCACGGACCTCGGCGCGGTACTTCAGCACCTCGCCGTTCTTGACTCCTTCGCTGACGAGATCGAGCATCACGAGCGACGTTTCGGCTCGCTTCAATTCGGAGAACGTCTTCACCGGCCGTCCCACAAAAGCACCGTCGCCGCGCTGCACGGAGAGCACGAGTTCGCCGAGTCCGAAGTCGTCGAACGCTGCGATGACGATTGGCACTTTCACCGGTTCGCTGAGCACGAGGTCGAGGCCCGGTCGTTCGATCATGATCTGCGGCGGATTATCCGGCACGGACGTGATGCGAGCTTCCTTCATCGGCAGGTTGGCCGCACCGATTTCGTTCTTGAGCTCGACGCGATACCAGCCATCACTGTTGATCGGGAAGGTGCCCGTCCAGCGACGTGCTTCACGGATGGCGGCGAAGTGCTTCGCGTGGGGCAGGTTTTCAACCTGCCCGGACTTGGCTTCCTTCTGGCCGGGCAGGTTGGAAACCTGCCCCACGGGCTTCAACGGGAATGTTTCAACGACTGCAAACCTGTGGATTTCGCGAGTTGCTGCCGGCAGCGTGCCGACTCGGCCCCACAGAGTTTTTCCGCTGAACTGCGTGAAGTTCACGCCGCGAATCGAGTGGCCTTCGAGGTCCAAATCGCGAGCGGGAACTTCGAGTCGCACCCACTCACCGGCTTTGGGCAGGTTACCGGCCCAGCGGCGGCTGGCCGTCTCGTTCTGGCCAACGTTGATTTTGTCCGCGCCCCAAAAGGCTCGGCGTTCCCAATTCTGTCCGTCATGGAATTGCAGCATCAATTCTTCGGCGGGCTGATCAGCTTCCACAAAAACTTCCGCAAAGAGCACGTCGCCGGTATGCACGTCGAAGGAAGTGGTGGCGGAATGAAACAAGTGGTACGACAAGCCCGGCGCGGCCGGATGCGAGTGCCATTTCGCCCATTCGGTCGGATCGGCTCCGCGCTTGAGCGGTGCCGCGTTCGGATTGAGGTCTTTCTCTTGCGGTCCCCAGTCCCAGCGGCCTTCGACCGCGTGACCTTTCGGCAGTGCGTTCTCGAACCAGACTCGCAGCGGCCGATCCTCGACAGGCACGCTCTTGAACTCTTCTCGCAGCAATTGGATCTCACCGACCGAAGCGTCCCCTTCGACATTCACCGTGACTTCGACGTTGCTGCCGACCGGGCCGGTGACGTCGGCGACGTCCGGCGGATTGACACGCGGTTCGGGCATCAGCATGTACGACGGATAATGCACCGTCGCCTGCAAACCGACCAACCGCGGTCGTTCGAGCATCGTCACCTTCGCCAGTTTGGTCCAGGTGCCGCCACCGTGGACTCGGTACTCGAACGAGCTGTCGTAGGCCGGCAATCGAAACGTCCAACTTGTTCCGTCCAGATCGGGACGCAGTTCATGCCACAGGGTCTTGCCGGCGCTCTCGCCTTCGACCGGTTTCATTTCCAACCGCAGGCGATCCACCTTCTTGCCGGAGACCTTCGCAAGAAATTCCACCGGCTCGCCGCGCAGCACTTTGGTGGTTCCCGGCTGAACGTCGAGCAGCACGCCCGTCGCCGGCGGGATATCGGCAAACGGCGAAAAGATGCGAGCCAAAGCGGTCGGCAGTCGATCCGAAAAGATGCCCAGCGCCGTCGCAAATACCAGCACACCGATCAGCGCGAACAAAGTGGCTCGTTTGAGGGCCGGCTTGTCCACGACCGCCGTCGGTCGGAAGTTCCTGACTCGCTCGATTGCCTCAGCGATCAGCCGGCGCACGAACGCCATCGAAAACTTCTTCTGCTTGTCGGAGTCCAGGTCCACGACACTCACCAGTCGATTGTGAATTCCCGGCAGTGTGGCCTCGATCCTTCGAGCCACAAATCGTGACGTCATTTTCCGAAACAGCGGGCGCAGCACACCGTTGAAAAAGGCCCAAGCACTCGGCACGGCCACGAGAAGTAGTCCGGTCAGCCGCAGCCATTCGCGAAAGGCCAATGCAACATCCGCCAGCGAAACCACCACCAGCAGCAGCAACCCCAGTCCGACCGTAATTCCAATGCCGGTCGCGGTCCAAGTAGCCCGCAGCAGACGCCGCGTGGAAGCGATAAGTCGATGCAGCAAACCGATCTCAGAGACTTCGGGTCGCAATTCAGTCGTCATATCTGAGCCTCCGGCCAGGATGCCCCCTCCACCGAGTCAGCCCCGGTGGCGGAGCGAGTTTTAGATGGGGCGTGATTTCAGACAAGTTTGTCCCGATTCGCAACGGCTAAACTGCCCAACGGCCAAAGTTTCCAGCGATTCGAGGCAGATTCTTCGCCAGCCGACGCGCGAGACCGGTTGATCGAGCCGAGACAAAGGGATCGGGAATCTTGTTCAATTTGGCGACTCTCTGCCGGCCAGAAGACCGTCGTCTGGCTCTGCACGCTGTGGGTCGGGCGTGAAAGAGGCACCCGACTTCGTCAACGACGCAGTCGCAGGACAGCAATCTCGGCCAAGTGATCCTGAAACACGAGTTCCCAGGGGGCCGATGATTCCGAGTGTTCTGGGAGCCGGATCGAGTTCAAAAACGATTGTTTGCAAACACAAAAGGTCACGCCGCGCGACCGCAACGCTGCGAATGACGGCTCGTCCGGAAACGATTGCATCTGAGCTTTCAATTCCAGATAGCTGGCCGGGAAGAACCCAGAGTAGCCATTGACCATCCGCCGGTGATGAAACAGCCCCCAATACATGGTCCAGGCTTCGGACTCGTAATCTCGGGGCGACGGACCTTTGGGGAATGGAACCTGAGCGATCACGGCGTCTTCAGTGGTATTTTGCTTGAGCCAGTCGATCCACCCTTTTTGGGACTCAATCGAGGGGACTTCGACAAACGACAACCGAGGAAGTGAAACCTCGTAACAGGCCGCGATCCCGATCAACCAAAACATTCCAAACGCCAGCACTGTCCGCAGTCTCATGTTGAGGCGTCTGGACTCAGACCTGCGCGCAAAGATTCGCGCCTTCCGAAAGCCAAAATGCAGCGCCTCCGCTGCCAGAAACACCACGGCGATCTGCACGAGCACCGACATCCGCGCCGGAGTCCGCAACCGAGCAATCGTCGGGAACCACTCCAACAACGTCGCATACGGACAAATGCCGACGATTTGGAAATTCAATCCCCGCGAACCGACGAACGCACTGACCGAAACTGCTAGCCAAGTCAGAGTCCAGCCGCGGCGAGTGGAACTGCGCAGCCCGACGACCAATCCGAACAGCGCCAGCGCGTATTTCAACAGACCAGGAGACAGCTTCCAGCGTCCCGCCTGATGCCAGCGCGAGTGGCCAACGAACTGAAACCACTCCGGAAACGCCGTCGCCAAGTAATCCGTTGGCCGAGCGGACAATTCTTGAATCAGTTCGCGAGGACGTTCGTAAGTTGGATCGCTCAAGACTCGCGACTGCACCAGCACGACGGGAACGATCACCGCGAGAATGAGCAGGACTCCAACGACCCCAACGATCAGTCGCCGCCGTGTACTGAGCGATCCCAAAACTAGCCCGACGCGCCAGCGAGGGGTGCTCTTGTCGAGAACTTCTGATCCCTCCCTGGCGCGTCGGGCTGGTCGGGAAGCGATGCGCCTCGCGCATTGCCAAATCAACACGCCTCCCCACGCCGGCAACAACAGAACCAGGAACACTCCGTAATAGCCACACGCCAGAAACGTCAGATCAAAACACGCGGCCGCCAGCCCAAGGCTGCTCAGCCGTCCCGTGGTGCAGGCGTCTTCGCCAAAATGAATCGTCCCGATCAGACCAGCCACAAGCACACACTGCAACAGCCCCAACTGCTGATGTACGAACGGCAGTCGAGCCATCGCCAAGCTGACCAGCAATGCGACCGGCCACCGCACTCGACGATGCCTGAGCGCCCTCCACGTCAGACCGGCATTCAATGCGATGGCCAACAAAAGAAACACGTTGTAGGCCACCGGTGGCGGCAGCCATGCGAATCCGGCGAGCGCCTGCGATGCGATCAGCGGTTCCGACAGCGCCAGAGTTTTTTCCGTCGGGTGAAAGTGCGGCGCGTTCCAGAAGTTCCGCCAGCCAGCCCACACTCGATCGAGGTTCCAACCAACGGTCCACAGGTTGAAGACCGGAACTGTCGGGGACGATTCGACTCCCTGCGGAATACTCCGATCCAACTGAGTCGCCAACGGCCAAGTCGTCGTGACGGCCATCACAATCACGACGAGCGGGATGACCAGTCGGCGAAACATGGACGAGTCCGTTGATGCGGTAAGAACTGACCCACGACCGACGAGATGGCGAAAATCTTTGCCGACACTTCATGCTTCCTTAAGGTTGGCCAAGGTAGCTTGGCGGAAGCGGAGAATGGCAGGGGAGCAACCGAGATTCACCTTACGAAGGCCAGTAAAAATTGCAGTTTTGTCGGACAATCTGACTGGAATTTGAAGTGTGTGGGCCTCATATTCCGCCGGTTCCATAGATTTTCAACGAACGAGTTCCGTATCTGGTGCATTGGGCATTCGCCCTCAGTCAAATCTTTTGTCGTCGGGCAACTTATCGTGACGGTTTCCGCCAGTCCCGGATTGGGTGGCGTCATTCATCCTGACTTTGAGCGTCTCTTCCTTTTCAACTTCATCGTCAACTTTTTTGGGAGGCACCGTCGTGAGAGTTTTTCGGACTCAATCGGGCAATCGACTTCGCCGCTGTCGAACACTTGGCCATCAGGCCGGATTCACATTGATCGAATTGCTAGTTGTGATCGCGATCATCGCGGTCCTCATCGCTCTTCTGCTACCAGCCGTCCAACAAGCCCGCGAGGCCGCCCGACGCACCCAATGCAAAAGCAACCTCAAGCAGTATGGTCTCGGGCTACAAAACTTTCACGATTCGCAGCAGTGTTTTCCACCAGGACGACCGGACGATGACGGTCGTGCTTATGGCTGGGGCCTCTACCTGATGCCCTACTTGGACCAGACTCCGCTCTACAACTCAATCGTGAAGTACTCAAACGCGGCGACGATGGGAACTGCGATCAACGTCGCCAACAGGGACAATCCGGTGTACATGTTCCCGAAGGGGGCGACTCCCGTCGTTGATCCGTTTACGGGAACAAGCGGGATTAACGTTGATCAGACGAGTGCCAGAATGGGCATTCAAAATATTACGAGCGCTACAGGTGGGAATACGAATACCGTCGCCAACTGGGGCGGCCACTCGCGGCTCCTGATCGGAAAAACGATGGGCGTTGCCATGTGCCCGTCCGACATCTTGCCAAATGTGGATAACAACGGCCTTCCCAGATCGAACTATTGCGGAAACCAGGGATCAATCCCCGCAGGCATGGCTCTCACGGATGCCGAAGGCAATACCGGCACATACAACGGAACCGTGCAGAATGGGATCTTGCTGAACTCTAAGAACAACTCCAACGTCTACGTTGTCAGCATCCGAGATATCAGGGACGGGACTTCCAACACCTTCGCCATCGGCGAAGTGACGGAGACTGCAAACGTCTCCAACGCCATTACGAATCACGGTGCCTTTCCCACAACCGTCGCCGCGAACAACAACGGTGGTACTGGACTCTATAACGGAGCCAACGGTCTCCGAGTTGCGGGCAGTTTTCTGCCGAGAAATACCTCGACGTATCCCATCAACCTGCGAGTGACTTTGCAGTCAAATGCGTGTTTTGGCAGCCAGCACACGGGGGGGGCTCACTTCCTGATGGTTGATGGCACGGTGCGATTTGTCAGCCAGAATATTGACGTGGATCGCGTCTATCCACTTCTCGGTGCTCGAAGCGACAAGATGCCGGTCAGTAACTTCTAATCAGCTCGTTCCTTCGATTTTCACCAACACCGGAAGCCACAGCTTCCGGTGTTGGTTTTTCAAACCCTGGAGAGTCGAAATGTTACGCACGAATGGAGCGATGTCCCTCGGACGAACCTGGTTTTCGATTGTTCTGCTTTGCGGAGGCGCGTTGCTCGGCACTGGTTGTGGTGGTGGTGGTGACAATCCTTCGACCGCAGCGGTGAGTGGAAAAGTGACTCGCCAAGGCCAGCCGGTGAGCGGCGGCACCGTCACGTTTAGCCCGCAAGCATCCGCCGACAAAAAAGGGCCGCCCGGCAAGCCAGCCGCTGGAGTGGTTGGTCCAGACGGAACGTTTAAGCTCACGACGTACGCCAAGGACGATGGTGCAGTTCTTGGCAAACACCAAGTGATCTACTTGCCAGCACCCATCGAAATTGATGAAGCACAACACAAAGAAGACTCGCCACCGCCCGTCTCACCGTTTGCCGGACTGAAACCTTCCCAAACGGAAGTCGAAGTGAAAGCCGGATCGAACACAATCGACATCGACCTTGTTCCTGGCTCCTAAACGGGATCGCAGATCGAGTCGTTCATCAACAACCAACTTCCAGTGCGAGCCGGGGACATGGTAGTTTCCTAATTTGTGTGGGCGGGTTTCGCCGAAAACCCGCTTTCCCGGCGTCGGCGACGCCGGGCCACATAGCTTAGGACGCTGCCTGCCGATGGCGTAGCGGCTAGACAACCAATCCAACCTAGCGAGCGGTCTGACAAAGTCGTCCTGCGAGCGAACAAAGTTGTTTTATTGGCGAACAACTTTGATATCCAAGCGACCAAAGTTGCATTGTTAATGAACAAAGTTGATTTTCAAGCGGCCAAAGTTGTCATAGAATCGTACGAAGCAGCTTTGTTCGATTGCCATTCATGTTTTGTCTGGTATCATTGGACTTTGTTTGGACAACACTCAACTTTGTTCCCAGGATTCACGCCATGCCGATCTCCGACTTTGGGTCGTATGTCACGGTGGGAGAGGAATTCAAATCGCATTGGACGGACGTGAATGCGGATCGTGTGGCGGGGGGTGGGACGGTTTTGCTGCTGGCCGATGGGTATTCGCTGGTGACATTGACGGCCGATGTGGCCGGCGTCGCGACCGCGATCACGGGCCAGGAGGACTTGGACAACGCCATCGCGCTGGCCACGACGAATCGGGACAATCGCAAGGGGACGCTGCGGGACCGCCTGATCGAGTTCCGCGAGGCCGTGCAGTATCGGCTGAAGGGGTCGGGCTATGTGCGGGCCCTGCCGGACACGCCGGCTCTGGACGCCAGCGAGCAGAAGATTCTCAAGGCGCTGGACGACATGGCCAGCCTCTGGTTGCGGATCAACGCCGACGCGACGGTGCCCAACTTTACTCCGCCGCTGCTGTTGCGGGGGACGTTCGCGGTGGCCGCCTTTCAGAGCGAATTGGCGTTGCTGCGGGTCAATTACAAAGCGGTGACCGATGCGGAGAACGACGCCCGGATCGGCCGCGGCCAGCGGGATGTCCGCTTGGACCCACTGCGCGACCGATTCGTGCAGTACCGGCAGGCCATCGGAGTGGAATACGGACCACTGCATCCCTTCACCACGACCTTACCCGACTTGACTCCGCCGCCCGGCAGCACGCCCGCCGCCGTGCCGCTGAGCGGGGGCTGGAACGCCACGACCGGCCAGGCCGAATTCAGTTGGCCCGCTTCGACCGAGCCAAACATCGTCGAGTTCGAACTGCGGGTGTCCCTCGGCAGCACCTATGATGCCGGCACCGCGACCGTCGTCGGCAACGCGACTCCCGGAACGCTGAGCATGAACACGACCGCGGGTCTGGCGGCTTCGGGAGACGTGGCCAGTTTCAAATTGTTTGTGATCCTCAGCACCGGCAACGCCGCCGGCAGCAACACGATCACCATCACGCGGCCATGACGCCACCCGGCTCGCCAAATCTCGGAAGTGTCCTCAGTTTTGTGGGCGGGTTTCGCCGAAACCCGCTGTTCCCGGCGTCGGCGACGCCGGGCTACACAAATTAGGACACTACCCTCTTGGTCGCTGACAGCCGCTTGCGTTTGAGACGCGATCGTCCGCTCTTGACACCCCCGCCTCGGACCACTTTGGATCGACTTTTTGCCGTTGCCAATCGACGCTCCTCGCTGATCAGCGACTTCTCGTTTTGGCGTCCGTACATTCCGGTGAGCAACCAGGCGATGCTGACTTGAATGTCGAGATGTTCCCAATCGAGATCGAAGCCGGGAGGCAGGACGGAGACCTTCGCCAAGTCATCGGGTTTGAGGCCCTTCAATTCTGGCACCAGTGATGTCGGGACGGTCAGGATCGTGCCCTTGTTGAGCTTCACCACGAGGCGTGAATACCGGCGGTCGTACTTGACTGAGACGGCCCACGGCTGCGTGCGGAGTTCCTCTTCGCCGCGCTTCGTCGCTGCCACATACTGTCGCTCGAATTCGGCTTCGCTCATTTTCATGGGAACACAAACCGGACATCTCGTACTTGGCGTGGATTATCAGCCGGAACGCGCTAGCGTCCGGTTTGTGCTGGGTTCGAGAACCGGACGCTAGCGCGTTCCGGCTCATCATCACAGGTTTTTTGCCAGCCTCTAATGCAATGGACGTGCGGAGGTTCGTGATCGGCGGAATTGATCATCACTCGGAAACCGTCTTGTCGAAGCACCGTCGGCATGTCGGACAAGAATGACTGAAGCAACCCGATTTTTCGAGAGGAAATCCACTAGGATCACCGAGAAAATCAACACTGTCGTCACGCGCAGGGTGGCACAGCTTGCTTCAAGCTGTGTGCGAAGCATCGGAAATTAAAAACTGATGCTCGATGAAAATGACAGCCTCCACTTTGACTTCGAGGCCCAAATTAAGTTTCCTATGCCTGCGGCACCCAGCTTCTCCGAAGCTGGGCCACCCGACGTCCAGATCTTTCCGGCGACGCCATGCCGACACCGACCCTCATGCAAATCCTTGCCGAACGAGCGTTCGAGCCACGCGATGCCGCATCGCTGGTGTTCTTCCGCGTGACGTTCGGGTTGATTCTGTTGTGGGAGGCGATTCGGTTTTTCGTCAACGGATTGATCGACACCGTCTACCTGGAGCCGCGATTTCACTTCACCTATTTGGGCTTTGGCTGGGTGCGTCCGTTGCCAGAGGAATGGCTGACGTTGCACTTCGTGTTGCTGGGCGTGGCGGCATTGCTGCTGACGCTCGGCATGCTGACGCGGCTGTCGGCGGCGTGGCTGTGCGTCGGTTGGACCTATGTGCTGCTGCTGGAGAAGGCGGCGTACCTCAACCATCTCTACCTGATCTTCCTGTTGGCAGGCTTGCTGGTCTTCGTACCGACGCATCGCACTTTCTCGCTCGACGCACGCCACCGTCCGGCGTGGCGATCAGATTCTGTGCCGGCCATCGCGCTGTGGGTGCTGCGAACTCAGATCGCCATCCCGTACGTCTTCGGAGCGATCGCCAAGCTGAACGGCGACTGGCTACACGGCCTGCCGTTGCGACTGTGGATGCCGCGCATGACGCACGTCCGCGAGTTCATTCCGTTCTTCGGCGAGCCGTGGGTGGCGATGCTGATGAGCTATTCCGGATTCCTGCTCGACCTGTTGGCCGTGCCGTTGCTGCTCTGGCGTCGGACTCGCCCGTGGGCATTCGTTGTGATCGTCCTCTTTCACCTGTTCAACGCATTGATGTTCCGCATCGGCATCTTTCCCTGGTTCATGATCTGTGCCACGACGCTGTTCTTCGATCCTGGCTGGCCACGGCGAATACTAGGCACTGTCTGGCAAATTAGCCGCAGGGCGCTAGCCCCGGTTCCGGGCAAAACAACCGGGGCTAGCGCCCTGCGGCTCAATCACGAGTCGTCCGGGGGCTTACGCCCGCCGGCTCGCCATGAAATACGTGATCGTCGGCTCATCCTTGTCGGCGTTGCGGTGTGGTTCCTCATCCAGTTCACAGTTCCGTTTCGGCATCTGTTGTACCCTGGCGACGTGGATTGGACCGAGGAAGGCCAACGCTTTTCCTGGCGCATGATGCTGTGCGACAAGACCCCCGCGATGCGACTCTTCGCGATCGACAAGCAGACTCGGCGAGTCACCGCGATTGATCCGCGGCCGTTTCTCAATGAGTGGCAACTCAACTACATGAGCTACGACCCCGACCTGCTCGTCCAGTTCAGCCATTATCTCGCCGACGAGTTGCGTCGCACAAAAGCTCTAGACGTCGAGATTCACGCGCAAGTCTTTTGTTCGCTCAACGGCCGTCGCCCGCAATTGTTGGTCGATCCCGACATCGACCTCGCCAGTCAGACACGCAGCCTGACACCGCAGCCGTGGATCGTCCCGCTCACAGAACTGCTTCCAAGCAAACCGTGGGACCAGCCCCCAAGCACCTGGACTGAGTTCGTCACGCCCCCTGACTTCGCGCGACCGTGAGCCGGCCTGGAGTGCTGCGGCTCGACGCAGCCCTCCATTCAATTGAAATCGCGATCCTCGAAGTCCAAGAAACGTTGCTAAGAGTGCTGACAGACGAACCTCGTGTTTCGGTTCATCAACGTCGTCATTCCAAATGAATGGAGGGCGGCGTCGAGCCACCGCACTCCAGGGCTTTGCCGGTGAATGCGAGACTGGTTAGAACGTCTCGCGTGGGGACAGCCAGCGGTTCTGGACTGCGGACGAGACGCTACCTGGAGTGCTGCGGCTCGACGCAGCCCTCCATTCAATTGGAATAGCGACACTCGTCGCTCGACTACCTCACCCCAACACAATTCGAGTTGAACATGCGTGCCAAAAATAGTGACTTACACTGTCCGTGAAATGCCGAGCACCTCAAACTCGCTTTTTGGTTCATCAAAGTCGTCATTCCAAATGAATGGAGGGCGGTGTCGAGCCACCGCACTCCAAAGGCTTTGCCGGTGAATGCGAGACTGGTTAGAACGTCTCGCGTGGGGACAGCCAGCGGTTCTGGACTGCGGACGAACCTGGAGTGCTGCGGCTCGACGCAGCCCTCCATCCAATTGGAATAGCGATCCTCAAAGTCCAAGAAACGCTGCTACGAGAGCTGACTGACGAACCTCGCTTTTTGGTTCATCAACGTCGTCATTCCAAATGAATGGAGGGCAGTGTCGAGCCACCGCACTCCAGGGCTTTGCCGGTGAATGCGAGACTGGTTAGAACGTCTCGCGTGGGGACAGCCAGCGGTTCTGGACTGCGGAC
>CAMDPK010000077.1 GCA_945904015.1 Candidatus Kuenenia stuttgartensis
GTTCGCAACATTGGTGGGTCTCGTACCTCGACCCACCCTACGATGTCATGCCTTCAATGGTTCGACTTTTTCCGGGTCGATGCCCAAATCTTTGAGGGCCTTGGGCAGCTTCTTCTTGTCGAACTGGCCTTGTTGCGTGAGCGCGACGAGCGTTGTGTACGTGACGCATTCGGCGTCGATCTCGAAGTGACGCCTGAGTTCTTCTCGCGTTTCGCTGCGGCCGAAACCGTCGGTGCCGAGAACGTGGTACTGCCCGGGAATCCAACTGCGGATTTGATCCGGGACAAGCCGGACGTTGTCGCTTGATGCGATGAACGGGCCGGTGATGCCATCGAGCGTCGATTCGAGGTAACTCTTCTTCGGCTTGTCAGCCGGATGCAGACGGTTCCAGCGCAGAGCCATTGAGGCATCGCGGCAGAGTTCGGAATAACTCGTGACGCTCCAGACGTCGGAACCGATGCCGAACTTGTCGCTCAGAATTTCTTGAGCACGCAGCACTTCGTTCAGGATCGGGCCGCTGCCGAAAAGCTGCGGTCGCTCTTTCTGACCCTTGGAACTTTCGGTGCTCTTGAAGCGATACATGCCGCGCACGATGCCGTCGGAGACTCCGTCGGGCATCGCCGGCATCGCGTAGTCTTCGTTGTAGACGCTCAAGTAGTAGAAGATTTCTTCGTGCTCGACGTACATCCGCCGCATGCCGTCTTGGATGATGACGGCCAGTTCGTAGCCGTAAGCCGGATCGTACGCCTTGAGATTCGGGACGCTGGTCGCGAAGAGTTGGCTGTGTCCGTCTTCGTGTTGCAGGCCCTCACCGTTGAGGGTCGTGCGACCGGAGGTGCCGCCGACCAGAAATCCTTTTGTCCGCGAATCGCCCGCGAGCCAAATCTGATCGCCGACGCGCTGGAACCCGAACATCGAGTAGTAAATGTAAAACGGCACCATGTGGATGCCGAGGTTCGAATACGCCGTGCCGGCCGCGACGAACGACGAGATCGCTCCGGCTTCGTTGATCCCTTCTTCGAGGATCTGGCCGTCCTTCATTTCTTTGTAGTACATGAGCTGGTCGGCATCGACCGGCTCGTAAAGCTGGCCCTTGCTGGCGTAAATGCCGCACTGGCGGAACAGCCCTTCCATGCCGAACGTGCGTGCCTCGTCCGGGATGATCGGCACGATCCGCGAGCCGATCTGCTTGTCCTTCAGCAAGCCACTGAGCAGGTACGTGAACGCGAACGTCGTCGAGCCTTCCGTCGCCCTGGCAATGTAGTTGAGAAACGATTCGACCGGCGGAACGGCGAGTTTTTCTGCAGTCGGACGCCGTGCCGGCAAGTAGCCGCCGAGCGACCGGCGACGCTCTTGGAGGTACAGCATCTCCGGGCTATCGGGAGCTGGCTTGTAAAACGGAGCCTGATCGACTTCGTCATCCGCGATCGGAATGCCGAAGCGCGAACGAAACTCGCGCAGCTCCTGCTCGTTCGCCTTCTTGACGTTGTGAGCGACGTTGCGTCCCTCGCCCGCTTCGCCCAGGCCGTAGCCTTTGATGGTCTTGGCGAGGATCACTGTCGGGGAGCCTTTGTGCTCGACGGCCGCTTGGTAGGCGGCGAAGACTTTCTCAGGATCGTGCCCGCCGCGTTTGAGCTTTTGCAGTTGCTCGTCCGAGAGATTCTCGACCAACTTCAGGGTTTTCGGATTCGCTCCGAAGAAATGCTCGCGGATGTACGAGCCGGGTTCGACGACGTATTTCTGATACTGGCCGTCCACGACCTCGCCCATGCGGCGGACCAAGTCGCCATCTTCGTCGTCTTCCAAGAGCGGATCCCAATCGCCGCCCCACACAACCTTGATGGCGTGCCAGCCCGCTCCGCGAAACGCCCCTTCGAGTTCCTGGATGATCTTGCCGTTGCCGCGAACCGGTCCGTCGAGTCGTTGCAGATTGCAATTCACGACGAAGATCAGGTTGTCGAGATTTTCTCGCGAGGCCAACGTCAGGGCACCGAGCGTTTCCGGTTCATCGACTTCGCCATCGCCGACAAAGCACCAGACGTGCGACTGCGACGTGTCCAGCAGCCCGCGATTTTCGAGATATCTCAGAAACCTTGCCTGATAGATCGCCGTGATCGGACCAAGTCCCATCGACACAGTCGGAAACTGCCAGAAGTCCGGCATCAGCCACGGGTGCGGGTAGCTCGACAAACCTTCGCCAGCGGGAAGCTCTTGCCGGAAGTGTTCGAGGTGGTCTTCGGTCAGGCGTCCTTCGAGGAAGGCTCGCGCGTAAACTCCCGGCGACGCATGCCCCTGAAAGTAGACGAGGTCGCCGGCGTGCTCGGCGTTCCGTCCTCGGAAGAAGTGGTTGAAGCCGATCTCGTACAACGTCGCCGAAGAGGCGTACGTCGAGATGTGACCGCCGATCCCGTGTTTCTCGCGATTGGCTCGGACGACCATCGCCATCGCGTTCCAGCGAATGATCGACTTGATGCGGCGTTCGATCTCGCGATTGCCGGGAAAGCGTGGCTGTCGATCCGGAGGAATTGTGTTGATGTACGGCGTGTTGGCCGTGAACGGCAACGTCACACCGCGAACATAAGCTCGCTCCTGCAATGCGGAAAGGAGATGCTGCACGCCACCCTGGCCATGCCGGTGGAGGATGTCGTCCAACGACTCAAACCACTCGTCCAATTCCTGGGAATCCAGCGGCGTCGATACCGGTACCTCAAGCGTCATTGTCTCGTCTTCTGTCTGCGTTCTGAGGAAACTAGCGACACGGCTTCGGAGCACTCCGCCGTATTTCCGCAATTTCCAATGTCAAAAATGAGTCCGGGATTATTGCGGCAGGCCAGAATGGGAGCAACTCGCGAACAGCCGCCGACGTTCTGAGTCCGACACAAGACGAGATCAGCCCGGTCCTTGGCGCATTCCCGACCGATCGAAAAACTCGGCTCAAAAGGAACGACCATGAGCCTTAGACTACTCCCCCGCGTGTGAGCTGACGACGCGACAGAG
This sequence comes from Candidatus Kuenenia stuttgartensis, assembly GCA_945904015.1. Lineage (GTDB taxonomy): Bacteria > Planctomycetota > Planctomycetia > Planctomycetales > Planctomycetaceae > SXKJ01. The sequence continues at coordinate 2,998 of CAMDPK010000077.1, forward strand.
TTTGACCGACCCAACAGCGTGGCCTATATTCCTCCGACTTTTCACCCACAGATATTCACATGCGACTCAGGTTCCAATTTCCGATCTCCATTATCACGGTCGCTGCCGGGATCAACATTCCCGCCAGCGGCCCTTGCCAGCGGCATTGAGCTTGGGGTTCGTTTCTTTTCGTCACGACGTTGTCACCCTCAGGTCGATCGCCTGAGGGTTTTTTGTTTGGTTTTTGAAATCTGAAATCTCAAATTTGAAATCTCAGATTGAGGCGGCACTGCGATGACTCGAATCCAAATCTATGACACGACTCTCCGAGACGGCAGTCAGGGCGAGGGCGTGAACTTCTCGTTGCAGGACAAGCTGCTGATCACACAGCGGCTCGATGAATTGGGCTTCGACTTCATCGAGGGTGGTTATCCGCTGTCGAATCCGAAGGACGCCGAGTATTTCCAGCGGGCGCGAGACCTTGACCTGAAGCACGCGACGGTGACGGCGTTCGGCATGACTCGGCGGCGCGGAGCGGCTGCCGAAGACGACACCGGTATGGTCGCGCTGCGGGATTCCCAGGCGAAGATTTGCGTCATCGTCGGTAAGACGTGGGACTTGCACGTCTTCGAGGTACTGCGCGTCGATGAGGCCGAGAACCTTGCGATGATCCGTGACTCGGTCGGATTCCTGCATGGCGAGGGACGCCGAGTCTTCTACGACGCCGAGCACTTCTTCGACGGCTATCGAGCGAATCCGGAATTCGCACTCAAAACGATCAAGGCTGCCGAGGAATCCGGAGCCGAGATCGTCGTCCTCTGCGACACCAACGGTGGACGATTGCCGGAGGAAATTGCCGACGCGGTGAAAGCTGCTAAACAGGCTTTGAGCATCCCGATCGGCATCCACTGCCACAACGACTGCGACTTGGCGGTCGCCAATTCGCTCGCCGCCGTTGATGTCGGAGCGATCCAAGTGCAGGGCACGATCAACGGCATCGGCGAGCGCTGCGGCAACGTCGATCTGTGCAGCGTCGTCGCAAATCTCGCTCTCAAGAAAACCGGTTTCGACGTGCTGACGGACGGTGGGTTAAAGCATCTCGCCGAGTTGTCGCGCTACGTCTACGAACTGGCAAACATGAATTACCGCAATGGCCAGCCGTTCGTCGGAACCAGTGCGTTCGCTCACAAAGGCGGCATGCACGTTCACGCCGTCAATCGCCTGGCGAAGAGCTACGAGCACATCGAACCGGAGACGGTCGGCAACGTGCGGCGAGTGCTCATCAGCGAACTATCCGGCAAATCGAACATCGTCGCCAAGACGACCAAGTACGCGATCCAAAACGACGCTGCGATGATGCAAAAGATCCTCGACCGCGTGCAGGACTTGGAAAACGAGGGCTTTCAATTCGAAGCGGCCGAGGCGTCATTCGACCTGCTCGTCCGCAAGATCGTCGGCCAGTACCAGCCGAAATTCGAGAAGGTGCATTACCGCGTGAACGTGGAATCCGACGGCGGCCTACGCGACGAATTGGTGTCGGTCGCCCCGAACGGTGCGATGGCCCCGGCCACTGAAGCGACGATCAAGTTGCGTGTCGCTGGCCGTCTGGAACACGTCGTCGCCGAGGGAGACGGCCCGGTCAACGCGCTCGACACGGCACTTCGCAAGGCGCTGATTACAACATACCCGAATCTCGCCGAGATGCAGCTTGTGGACTACAAGGTCCGCGTCATCAACTCGACCGCCGGCACGGCGGCTCGCGTACGAGTCGTCATCGAAAGCCGCGACGACCACGAAGTCTGGACGACGGTCGGCGTCAGCGAAAACATCATCGAAGCCAGTTGGCTCGCGCTGGTCGACAGCGTCGAATACAAGCTGTTCAAGGACGAGCAACCGACGGCGTGAGGCAGTGATCGAACTCAAACGCTTCATCGCGAGACGCAGTCAGCGGTAGCGGTTCGCCACGTTGTTCGGTGAGCACTCGCCAAACGTGGCTCAATCGGTTTTCGGCCTCATCGATCGGAACGCGCACGCTGATTGGCCAGATCGATCGCGTGCGACCGTCGGAAGCACACCACGCTCCGTAACAGCAGACCCACAACGCGAGCGGCCAGCGGCCAAGAGCCGACGTAACTTCGGCAGCGGGGAATTCGTCCGGCCATGACTGACAGATGATGACGAGGTCTGGGGCGACGAGTGGATTTTCAAGCCGCTCATCATGGACGTCACAGCGCCCACCAAAGCTTTCCGAAATCTGTACGGTCGCAGCGGGGACAATTTGATGCAGCCAATCGCGGACTCGTGAGAACTCGGAGCGGTCGATTTCTCCGATGACAAGAATGTTGGGCTTGTCGGACATCGCCACTCGCAGGAAATGAAAAAAGGCCGGTTTGAAAAACCGGCCTCTGTTGGGCTGTCACGCCTAATTCACGAACCAAGTGTCGCCGCTGTTGAGCAGTTTCTCGACGTCACCTTCGCCAAGTTTCGCGCGGGCGGCTTCGACCTGCTTCGTGACGGACTCGTCGTAGGTCGAACGCTCGACGGCTCGGAAGATTCCCATCGGTTCGGGAAACTCCGGGTGTCTCATGCGGGAGAGCAAGAACGCCAATGACGGCTCCGGCGTCTTCTCGTCGTGGAACAACAAGTCATCTTCTTTCACGTCGCCGCCGAGCTGCACGATTTCGACGCGATTGCCTTCGGCAACGCGAATTCCCTTTTCACGATTCTTGCCGAAAATCAACGGCTTGCCGTGTTCGAGATAGACGATGCTGTCGCTGCGAGTTTCCTTGTCGGTGGCATAGCTGAAGGCTCCCTGGTTGAAGACGTTGCAGTCTTGATAGACCTCGACGAACGCCGTCCCTTTGTGGTGTGCAGCTCGTTCCAGAACCATCGTGAGATGCTTGATGTCCACATCGACCGAACGGGCGACGAAAGTGGCTTCGGCTCCGATCGCGACTGACAGCGGCGTCAGCGGGTGATCGATCGAGCCATACGGCGTGCTTTTGCTTTTCTTGCCGACCGGACTGGTCGGCGAGTACTGGCCTTTGGTCAGACCATAAATCTGGTTGTTGAAGAGGATAATCTTCATGTCGATGTTGCGGCGGATGGCGTGCAGGAAGTGATTGCCGCCGATCGACAGGGCATCGCCATCGCCGGTGATGACCCAGACTTGCAGTTCGGGATTGGCCAACTTCACACCTGTCGCAACCGCTGGAGCGCGGCCGTGAATGCTGTGCAAGCCATAGGTGTTGACGTAATACGGGAAGCGGCTGCTGCAACCGATGCCCGACACGAAGCAGAATTTCTCTTTCGGGATGCCCAGCGTCGGCAGCACTTTTTTCATCTGGGCGAGAATCGAGTAATCGCCGCAGCGCGGGCACCAGCGGACTTCCTGGTCGCTGGCAAAGTCTTTCGATTGAAGTGTTGGCAGAGTTGGCATATCGACGGACATCGCGGAGTTACCTTTTGAAATTTCAGATTTGTGATTTGTGATTTCAGATGGCCGAGCATTAACCGTGGAATTCGTTGATCACGTTGACCAGTTCGTTCACGAGGAACGGCTTGCCTTCGACCTTGTTGTAGCCCTGAGCATCAACGAGGAACTGATTGCGGAGCAACATCCGCAACTGACCGCAGTTCAATTCCGGCACGAGCACCTTTTCGTAGCTCTTCAGGATCGTGCCGAGGTTGCGGGGAAACGGGTTCATGTACCGCAGATGCGTGTGAGCGACCGATTTTCCCGCTGTCTGAGCCTGTTGCACTGCTGTACGAACGGCTCCGTAAGTCCCGCCCCAACTGATGACGAGCAGCTTGCCGGACGCCGGGCCATCCACCGTTTGTTCGGGAATGAAATTGGCGATGTTCGCGACCTTTTGAGCTCGCGTGTTGGTCATGTGCTGATGGTTCTTCGGCGAGTAATCGATGTTGCCGGTGACGTCCTTCTTTTCGATTCCGCCGATGCGGTGTTCCAAACCTTTTGTGCCCGGCTTGGCCCACGGGCGAGCGAGTTTTTCATTCCGCTTGTACGGCAGATATTCGCCGTTCTCACCGTTCACAGAGGTGATGTGTTCGATCTTCAAACGCGGCAGATCTGCGACGTTCGGAATCTGCCACGGCTCAGCTCCGTTGGCGATGTAGCCGTCGGAAAGGAAGATCACCGGGCACATAAACTCGGTGGCGATGCGAAACGCTTCTTGAATCAACGAGAAACAATCGCCGGGGCCACTCGCTGCGACGATCGGCAGCGGCGATTCGCCGTTGCGGCCGTACATGGCGAGTAACAAGTCGGATTGTTCGGTCTTGGTCGGTAGCCCGGTGCTCGGCCCACCGCGCTGGACATCAATGATGACCATTGGCAACTCGGTCATCATGCCCAGGCCCATCGCCTCGCCTTTCAGGCAGATGCCGGGACCGCTGCTGGCGGTGACCGCCAGTTCCCCGGCGAAGGCGGCACCGACACATGCAGACATCGCGGCGATTTCGTCTTCGGCCTGAAACGTCTTTACGCCGAAATGCTTGAACGTCGACAGATCATGCAAGATGTCGCTGGCGGGCGTGATCGGATAGCCGCTGAAGACGACGGTCTTGCCAGAGAGCTTGGCCATCGTCGCCAAACCCATCGCGACCGCTTCGTTGCCGGTGATCTTGCGGTACTTGCCAGCGGGCAGTTTGGCCGGCGGGACGTGATAGTGGACTGTGAACGATTCCGTCGAGAAGCCGTAATTCATGCCGGCTCGCAGCGCCCGCAAGTTGGCTTCGACGACATCCGGCTTCTTGGCAAATTTCGTCCGAATGTTGTCCTCGGTCGGCTTCGGATCACGGTCATAAAGCCAATAGACCAAGCCCAGCGCGAAGAAGTTGCGGCACAGATCGGCATTTTTGAGCGAGAGTCCCAGGCCTTCGACCGCGTCGCGGTTGAGCCGCGTCATCGGCACTTTGTGGACGCGGAACTTAGCCATCAAGTTTTCGTCGTCGAGCGGATTCGCCTCGTAGGATGCTTTTTGCAAGCCGCTCTTGTTGAACTCTTCTTCGTTGACGATCAGCGTGCCGCCGCGCTTGAGGTCCGCGATATTCGTCTTGAGCGCCGCCGGGTTCATCGCGACGAGCGTGTCAACAGCATCGCCCGGAGTGAAGACGTCATGATTCGAGAAGCACAGTTGATAGCCGGAAACTCCAAAGAGCGAACCGGCGGGAGCACGGATCTCGGCGGGAAAATCGGGGAACGTACGAACGTCATTGCCAAACATGGCCGAAGCGTTCGTCATGTGTCCTCCGATTGACTGTATGCCGTCGCCGGAGTCACCGCAGAAGCGGATGACGACTGTTTCGAGGTTCTCCAGTGGCTTGCCGTTGGTGGAAGCGGGAGCATCCAGTGTGGCGGTTGACATTGCGGGTAAGACTCCTGATCTGCCGGTGAGAAACCAAAGTTGACGGTCAGCGGACGAGACGCCGAGCCAGTTGCAAATTCGCGGTGGGAAAGTCACGCGGCCACGGATGATCGGCCAAACCACATCCTCGGTCGCAAATCATCCGGCCAGTGTGCGAGACGTCCGAAGTTGTCTCGACTTTCGGGGGAGTTTGTCAATTGAGTCATCCCTGCCGATCAGTCGAACTTGAAGCACGACCATTCATCGGCCAAACGGAGGGGCTGCGTTTCGCTTTTCTGCTGGAACTTTACGACTCATCGGTCTTTTTCCGGCGCTGTTGCCGCTGCTTGCGAACCACTTGCATGCCATCAATCGCTTTCTTGCGTCGGCGAGCAAGCCCCTCTTTCGGAGCCGTGCGGTAGCCCGTGACTTTGCCCTGCAAGATTTCTTTTCCGTCAGCCGTCATCGGACGAGGCGGCGGAGCCGCTCGCTGGCCTCGGCCACGAGCCGGCAATTCACGATTGCCCGCCTGCCCGTATCCGCGCGGGCCGCGAGCCGGACGGCGCTGAGCCGAATAGCCTTCCGTCGATCCCTGCTGCGAAGCCGCATCGTCCGAAACATTGCGGCGACGTTGCGGTCGTTCGCCACTGGCCGGACGAGGCGGACGTGATCCAACCGGGCGCGGCGGTCGCGCGGGACGCTGATTGAATGACGACTCTGGCGTATCGTCCGTGACGAAGCGCCGACGACCTCCACCGAAGTCATTATCGATGGACTCGGCCTGAGGTGCTCCTGCCTGTTGATCGTTTTGAAAACGACGTGGCGGCTGGTCGTCCCGATCCTGATAACGACGTGGCGGACGCTGATTGCCATCGGCTCCCCCCTGACCACCGTACGGTGGCCGTGACGAATATCCGCGCTGCTGCGAGTCTCCGCCCTGCTGATTTCCACCTTGATCCTGAGAGTATCCGCGTCGATTCCCCGGTGCGCCTTGTCCGTATCCAGTTCGTCCACGCGGCGGGCCTTGACTGTCACCGGTCGCGCCTCGGCTTGGGTAACGGCGCGGAGCTTGTTGAGCATCGCCTTGAGCATCATCGCGACGAGGCGGTCGGCGCTGACCGCGAGGTGGACCGCTCGCTTGTTCGCCATCATTGCGTCGCGTGTCGCGACGTTGACCGCCTTGAGCACCGTAACCGCCCTGAGAGTACCCACCCGGACGCGGCCGACCGGCAGGACGGCGTTCGCGAGTTTCGTCTTGAATGACCTCGCCGCTGTTCGCGAGATCGAGAGCTTGCTCGTCCGTCATCGCACCGAACTTCCCACGAGGCGGCCGATCGCCGTACGACGGTTGCGTGCCGGATTTCGATTGGCCATACGCGGGCTTGCCATAAGCCGGCTTCCCGCCACGCGGCGGCTGGCCGTATGACGTCTTTCCCATCGGTGGCTTGCTGTCAATCTTTGGCTTGCTGACGAACGCGGGTTTGTCGCCAAACTTTTTCTTGCGTCCTCTGCCGGCGGTGTTGTCGAGGTGTGCTCGTTGCTCGGACAAATCTTGCAGCAGCTTCAGTTCGTCGCTGGCGAGTGCCCGATAGGCTCCGGCCGGGAGATCGCCCAAACGAATCGGACCGAAGCCGACTCGTTTCAAACGCATGACTTTGTGGCCGACGCGCGCCATCAGCCGGCGAATCTCGCGGTTCTGGCCTTCGTTGAGCACGATCTCCAGATACGCACTGTCGCCGACCGCCTTCTTCAGCCGCGCTCCTTCGACATGAAATCGCCCCTCGTCGAAGTACATGCCGCGCTTCAGCGACGCGAGCGTCTCGGCCGACGGGACACCCTTCACATGGCACAGATAAAACTTGGCGACGCGATAGCGTGGGTGAGCCATGCGGTTGGCCAACTCGCCGTCGTTCGTGACCAGCAACAAGCCCTCCGATTCTTCGTCGAGCCGGCCGATCGCAAAAATCCGTTCGCGAAACTGCGGAAACAAATCAATGACTCGCGGACGTCCCGACGGATCGTGGTTCGTGCAGACGACTCCGCGCGGCTTGTTGAGCGCGAAGTACACCTTGCGCTGCAACTTGATCTTCTCACCGTCGAGTTCAATCTTCTGCGAATACGGATCGGCGCGAAACGCGACGTCGGTGATAACCTCGCCATCGACACTGACTCGTCCGCTCGTGACATACTCTTCGCACTTGCGCCGAGCATCGATCCCTGCCGCCGCGAGAATCTTCGCGAGACGCTGCGGAGCAAACTTCGCCGCTCCGGAATACTGGTGCTTGGCCAATCGCTCGCCGGGCGACGGATCGTTGTCGCCGTCAAACTCGTCAGCGAAGTCCGATGAATCCTCAAGGGCCTCGACGTGTTCCTGCTTCTTCGACTTCGACGCGCGTTTGCGTTTCGGCTTGGCTTGGAATTCACCACCTTCGTCATTCGACTCAGCGGCGATCACCTCGGTCGCATCACCTTCTTCGCCGTCGTAGTCAAACGCCTCAACATCGCCGTCGGCGAATTCGTCGTCCGAGTCGTCAGCCTCTTCGTAGGCGAAGTCATCTGAGGCGTCGTCGAATTTGCCGTGTTCGAGCGACTCAGTTTCGAACTCCTCAGCGTGTTCCAACGGCAGCGTGGCTTCGAGTTCTGGATTTGGTTCTTGGATGTCGTCCGACATGATCGGCCTCTTTCATGGGCGAGGAAATTACGGCGAGCAAATCACCTCACAAGGGGAGCCTTGGAAGTGGCGACAGCGCGGTGTCGCGAATGCAATGTGAATGCGGAATAGGCAGGAATTCGCAAATGCGTGAGTGGGGTGACCGTCGAGTTCTCCCAACCGTCGGTCTTCATCGGCCGTTAGGCCGCGGGCGGGAGTGTATCAACGCCCGTCGCGGTTGACACGGTTCCGCCCCGAATTCGTGGTGAACGCTGCCAGCGTCCGCACCGACGCAAGCTGCGTCGGCCACGGCCGGTTGGCTCAGGGCAATGGCCACCGATATGCTCCGCATCCCCGTTTCATCACACCCCGTTTTGCTGCGAAGGACTCTCCCATGATTCGCCAATTCCTGACCGTCGCACTGCTTTCGCTCGCTGCTTTTGCCACGTTGTCCGCCGACGACAAGAAGCCAAATGACGCTGGCTTTGTCTCGCTGTTTGATGGCAAGACGCTCAACGGTTGGACCGGAGCTAAAGACGCCTACAAAGTCGAAGAGGGTGCAATCGTCTGCGTGCAAGGAACCGCCGGCAATTTGCTGACCGAAAAGGAGTACGCCGACTTCGTGGTGCGATTCGACTTCAAACTCACCGCCGGAGCCAACAATGGCTTGGGCATCCGCTGCCCAAATGTCGCGAAGGGAAATTTGCACCTCGACGGCACCGAACTGCAAATCCTCGACAACACGGCCGAGAAGTACAAAGACCTCAAGCCGTACCAGTATCACGGCTCCGTCTACGGCATTCAGCCTGCCAAGCGTGAACACCTCAAGCCGCTCGGCGAGTGGAACTCACAAGAGGTCACTCTTCAGGGCCGCAAGATCAAGATCGTGCTCAACGGCGGAACCATCGTCGATTGCGATCTGGATGAGGTCACCAAGAACGGCACGATGGACGGCGCTGAGCACCCGGGCTTGAAGCGAACCACCGGCCATCTTGGCTTCTTGGGACACGGCGATCGAGTCGATATCCGCAACATCCGGATCAAAGACTTGATCGCGAAAAAGTAGCCGTGGCCGACGCGTCTTGTGGGGCAGGTTTTCAACCTGCCCGTCTGATCCGGGCAGGTTGAAAACCTGCCCCACGTCTCAGAACGGAAACTTCTCGTCGATCGGCGAGTCGGCGAGTTCGGCTAGGAATCCCGCCAGCCGCTCGGTGATTCGCTCAAAGAACGCACGCCCTTTTTCGGCGGTGGCTTTGTGCGGATTTCCGGAGCCGCTGTTCGTTGTCAGCAGGTGCCACGGTCGAGTGATCGAGACCCAACCTTTGTTGACGGCGTCAAAACGGCTCTTCGCCACCATGCCGGCATCTGCGGCGATCTTTCCGGTCAAAGGATTCGTCGCGACCAGATGCGGCTTCAGGAACTGGATCAACGACGTTTCCACCTCACCCGCGTGGTCGTCTGAGTTCTCGAAAATCTTCGCGGTCAGTTCGGCAGCCATGCCGCGATACCACTCGCACAGAAAGATTTTCACTGGCGTCTTGTCGGTCAGCTCTCGCAGCACCGGCTTGAAGTCATTGCCGCCGTGGCTGTTCAAGATCAGCAGCTTGAGCACTTTGTGTTTCGCCAACGAGTCGACGATGTCAGTGATCACGCGAGTCAGCGTGGACGGGTTGAGGTTCATCGCCATCGGAAACTCCATCATGTTGGTCTCGGTGCCGTAGGGCATCGTCGGTAGCAAGACCACTTTAGCGCCACGCTGCCACGCCAATTCGCACGCGCGAGAGCCGATCGCTTCCCCCTCGAACGCATCCGTTCCGTACGGCAGATGCAAGTTGTGCGGCTCAGTCGCCCCCATCGCCAACACGGCGACTTGGTACGGGTTCTCTTTGATGAAGCCGTAATTGACTTCGCGAAGAATCCAAGGACGTGGTGCGGGTGTGGTCATGGTGCTTTCTCTTTGGGAGTGTTCTCTGGATAGATGGCCGCGTGCCGAATGGGTGTTTCCAATACCAGCAAGCACAAGGCCGTGAGATAAAGTCGGCCAGCTTTGGCCGCGTACTCTTCATTGGAACCAGGGGGCTTGGTCGGATGCCAGCTTCCGCCGACCTCTCCGCCGCCGGAGGCTTGGCCTTTGAGGATCAGCTCGCTGGTGTGCTGATACCACGCCTGCCACTCCGACCCGCCGACGTTGTGCAGTGCTTGAGCCGTGTAGTACCAGCCGTAAACGTTTCGCCGGCCAGGGGCCCACGACGGTTTGTTCTCCTCCGACAGTAGATACTTCAGCGCGTCCTGCTGCGACGGATGATCCTTTGGCCAACCGAGCCACTGTCGGCAGAGCAATCCCTCGGCGGTCATCGCCGGAGAAACTTTTTCGAGCGGATCGTTCGGCTGGTATTTGTAGCGTGCGCCGTTTTGTTCCGAGACGGATTCCAGGAACAGCGTCGCTCGCTCGAAGTTATCGAACGGCACATTGAGCTTCGCGATCCGCGCTGAGTGTAACGCCATCAACGCCCAGCCAGTGACGGACAGATCGCCCATCGACTCGCCCGACTGCGGCTGGTAGCGCCAGCCGCCATCTTTCGGATGCTGCGAATTGAGCAAGAACTTTACAGCCCGCTCGCACGACGACTTCAGGCTGGCATCACCGGTCAGAGCGTACGCCTCGCACATCGCGATCGTCGCTTGCGAGTGCGCGTAGAACGCCGTCTGCCGGCCCAACTCTTCGTGATCGTGGTAATCACCGTTCGCCTTTTGAATCGACTTGAGGAATGCAACCCCTTTCGCGACCGACTTCGCGTGCTGCCCTTCGGTCGTGGTGTTTCCATCTCCGAGCATCGCCAGCAACGCGAGCGCGGTCGCTCCGGCATCGGTGCGGATGACTCGCTCGCCGGGATCGGGGTAGCCTTCATGCAATTTCCAGTTGCCACCTTTTTCTTGCTGTCTCGCCAGCCAGGCCAGTCCTCCCGCGATGCCAGTCGGAGGTTTCGTTCCAACACCGAGACCTTGCCAAATCCCGGCTTTTCCACCACCTCCTCCTCCGCCGCCAGCACCACCACTTCCGGAACCACGACCGGCCAAGGCTCCTTCAACTCCCACCGGTTTTGCCGCGCCACCAGTGGAACCCTCCGAGGCATTCTCCGTCGCCTTCGCCGATGAATCGCCGCTCGACGTGGACTTACCTCGCCCGGACGGCAGATCGACCGGAGTGATCTTCGCGTTGATCTGGATCGGCCCCTCTGGACCAGCGTCTCCGCCGGGACCGACCGTTGAGAATCCGTCGAGCACCAGATTGTTCGGCCGGATGACCTGCGGCAGTGCCCAGATGGCGAACACCAGCAACAGAAACCCGTGAAGGCCGACGCTCGTCAGGAACCCGGTGCGATTGCTCTTCCACCACAGCCGCAGCAGACCGCTCGCGTCGAGATCCATCGGAATCGACCCGATCTCCACGGAGCCACCCATCAGCAATCGCAGCGTGCGCACCGTGAACGACATCGGAGGCCGAGGCTCGGATTTCTCTGTCGTCTTCGCTGGACGTTTTCTTCCGGTCGGACTTGGCGATCGCTTCAGCGAAGGAGGCTCCGGATTTGGCGGGGTCGCTGAATCGCCTTGAGCCTCGGTTACATCCGGCTTCGACCGCTGCAACCACGCGGGCTTATCGGGCGGCTGCGAACGTGAAGTCGGCTCAGACATGATGGCCCATCGTAACGCAAAAGCCCGGCCGCTGGGGAGCGGCCGGGCTGGTGGAAGTTGGTAGCGCGGCGAAGCCGCAAGTCAGTGCAAAGTGACGAGTGCAAAGTTCAAAGTGCAAAATAGGCAACACAGCAATTGCCAGCTCATTTTTCACTTTGCACTCGTCACTCTGCACTTTGCACTTTCAGACAGCAATCACAAACTCGGCGACGGACGCCTACCGCGACGTTCGAAACGGTCCCGCCGGCAGGCCGGCCGCGTTCATCAGGTTCGGCTCGGCAAGTTGATCCCAGCCGAAACGAACGGCAGCCGGCTCGGCAATTTTCTCGCTGGAGACAACGACGCTGTTGCCGTCGATCGTCGCGGTGGCTTCCACGAAATCGCCCTCTTTGCCAGCGATTGTGAACCACGACAGCGGCTTGCCGTCACGAGCCTTCAACCCTCCGCCCACATGATCGAACTCGATGCGGACTTTGTTCCCGTCAACCTTCATCGACTTGTACAACGGGCCGGAGTAGACCACGTCCGACTTGCCGTAGGTCTTCGCCAATGCCCACAACGCCAGTCGCTTGCCGACGTCTTGTTTGTTCTTCGGATGGATGTCGGTCAAGTTCGTGATGTCGGTCGTGACCGCCATGCCGGTATTCTTCATCGCCAGCACTTTGGTCTGAGCCTCCCAAATCTGCGGCAACAAGAATTGCGGATCGCTCGGCCCGTACTTGTACGGAGCAAGCTGCACGAACAAGAACGGGAAGTCACCCTGTCCCCAGACACTCCGCCAACCGTTGATCAGCGCGTGCATCCGCTGTTCGTAACCCACGCCCTGACTGCGATTCGATTCCCCCTGATACCAGATCGCTCCACGAATTCCGAACGGCACCAAATGGTGAACCATGCCGTTGTAAAGTTGCGATGGCCCGCCGGGACCAGCCTTCGCTCCTTCCGGCTTGGCTTGCTGAGCCTTCACCTGCTCCGCGATCGGCTTGAGCGACTCGACCGATTCAAAACCGGCGATCGGCGTCCACGGCTCGATGGCCGTACCGCCCCACGACGTGTTGATCAGCCCGATCGGCACGTTCAACTCTTTGTGGAGATGCCGACCAAAGAAGTACGCCACGGCCGAGAAGTTCCCGATCGTGCTCGGTGAGCACTCCGACCAATCGCGGTCGAGCACCACTTCCTGCGGCGTCACGGCCGGCGTCTTCTTGACGTGAAACAACCGAATGTTCGGAAACTTCGCCGCTTCGATCTCTTCCTTCGGATTGACCGAGGCCGAGACCGGCCACTCCATGTTCGACTGACCTGACGCAACCCACACCTCGCCGATCAGCACGTTGGTCAGCTTGATCTCGTTCTTCCCTTTGACCACGACCTCGACCGGACCACCGCCGGCCGTCAGCTCTTTCAGTTTCACCGACCACTTGCCATCAGTCCCGGCCTTCGCGGTCGCTTTGTTATCGCCAATCGAGACCGTCACTTCCTCGCCCGCATCCGCCGTTCCCCAAATCGGGATCGCCTGCTTCTGCTGCAAGACCATGTTGCTCGCGAGCACCTTCGGCAACTTGACATCGGCCCGAGCGATGCCGCTCGACGCCAACAAACCCGCCACAACCAAACCAGCGCACCAACTCATCCGACTCATGCTGTCTCCTTCACGTTGAGTGTCATTGACCGAATCACGCGAGGTTCCATTTCGTTGGGAACAACGCAGTGCGAAGTGCAGAGTGAAGAGTGCAAACTGCAAAATCAAGAAGGGCGATCCCTGCTCGCTGGCTCCTCACTTTGCACTTTGCACTCTTCACTCGTCACTTTGCACTGTCGTTCGCCCCACCTGGGCCAAAAAACGCCTGGCAAAGTTCATCAATCACCGCGTCGGACATCGGTACCAGCGGTCCCAGCGGGCGGCTGTCGATCATGGCTTCGGCGGTGGCTTCCAGAACTTCCAGACGGTCGAAGGCATCGAGCACGCTGCTGCCGACGACCATCACGCCGTCATTGTCGAGCAGCATGATCGGCTGGCTGAGCGTCATCCGTTCGGCGAGATCGCGGCCGTCGCCGACTCGCGCGCCGAACGGCGAGCGCTGCACGTCGCGCAGCAGAATGAAACTTTCGGGGATCGTCCGTGAATCGAGCTTCGTGGCGGTGACGCTGAACGCGGTCGCGTTGACCGGGTAGGCGTTGATGATCGACTGCACTTCGGACTGCCGCTGGTAAATCGCACGATGGCCGGCGGTCGAGGAACTCGGAGTCTTCCCCGGTTCGGGCTGCCCGTTCTCAACCAACACGAGGCCTTCCGGTTCGACGCGGCTGCGATCGACACCGTGTGGCGTGATGAGAAATGAGTCGTCACCCAGCCGAGCCGACAAAGCCCCTTCCGTGCTGATCATCAGCTGCTGACGTTCGCTGCGGCGGACGAACTCGCAGATTTGCCGACGCAGATCCTTTTCTTCGCTGGTCACAAGTGATCGAGCCGAACCCAAAGTAACCCGAAGCGTCAGCGAGGGCGAACGCTTCTCAAGACTTCGATCACGATCATCGTCGCTTGGTGCGCTCGCCCTCGCTGACGCTTCGGGTTGGTTTTTCAGCGCCGCTTCATCGAGACACCGCACCTCGCCGAGTTGCGAGCCTTTGATCATCGTCTTCGCGGCGAACTCCAACGTCTCGAATCGCTCGAACGCTTGTTGCAGCGAGGTTCCGGCCGTCACGACGCCGTGATTCTCCAGCACGACGCAATCGAAGCCCCGAGCAAACGTCTCGGCGATGTTCTTCCCCAGCGCCGGACTGCCGGGCAAGGCATACGGAGCGAATCCGACTTCGCCACAGATGCGCCACGACTGATGCAGCAATCGCGTGTCGGGCACTCGGCGACAAATGCTGAAGGCGACCAGCGCGACCGGATGCGCATGCACGATCGCTCGCACATCCGGCCGAGCGGCATAGATCGCCTGATGAAACGGCAATTCCGACGACGGTCGATGTTTGCCGTCGGCCGAGCCGTCGGCCCGCACGAGGATGATGTCATCTCGCCGCAGACTGCCTTTATCGACTCGCGCCGGCGTGATCCAGACGTCTCCGTTCTCTTCGCGAATCGACAAGTTGCCGCCGGAAGTCGTCGTCATCCGCGAGCGATAAATCCGCTCCATCGTCGCCAGGATTTCGTCGCGCGGATGCTGCCAATTCATGGCTTCGATTCCTCGTCCTTCTTGCCCCGATCCGCCAGCCAGTCGATGACGTAATAAAATACCGGTGTCAGGAAGATGCCGAATGTGGTGACTCCGAGCATGCCGAAGAACACTGCGACACCGAGTGTCTGACGCATTTCGAAGCCCGCTCCGTGCGAGAAGATCAGCGGGCAAACGCCCAGGATGAACGCGAACGAGGTCATAATGATCGGCCGCAGACGGTTCTTGCTCCCGTTGACGGCCGCGTCGAAGCGGGACTCGCCCGAGGCTTTGAGATGCCGCGCGGTTTCGACGATCAGGATCGCGTTCTTCGCGGCGAGGCCCACCAGCACGATGAAGCCGACTTGCACGAAGATGTTGATGTCGAGCTTCCACATCCACAGGCCGATGACGGCGCTCAGCAGGCACATCGGCACGACCAGCAGCACGGCCATCGGCATTGACCAGCTTTCGTACTGAGCGGACAGCACAAGAAACACCAAGATGATCGCGCCGATGAACGCGAAGATCGCAGCGCTCCCCTCGAGCAGTTGCAGATACGTCAGCTCGGTCCATTCAAACTTCATGTCGCCGGAGAGTTCGCTCTTCGCGACCTTTTCCATCATCGAGATGATTTGGCCGGTGCTGACTCCCGGCAGCGAACCGCCGTTGATCGCCGCCGCCGTGCGCGTGTTGTAGCGCGTGATCATCACCGGGCCGCCAATCTCTTTGATCTCGGCGATCGTCCCCAGTGGGACCATGTCGCCGCGCGAGTTCTTGACCTTCAACGCCTTCACGTCTTCGGGGCGGATGCGGAACTTTGCATCCCCTTGCAGGTTCACCTGCCACGTCCGGCCAAACTGGTTGAAGTCGTTGACGTAGTACCCGCCGAGATACACCGACAGCGCGGTGAAGACATCGTTGAGCGGCACGCCCATCGACTTGCACTTTGTGCGATCCACGTCGATGTAAAGCTGCGGCGTGTTCGCACGGAAGCTGTTGAACAGGCCGACGAGGCCGGGCTGCTCGTTCCCCTTCGCGGCGACCGTGTCGGCCGCCGCTTGCAGAGCCGTGATGTCTCCGCCGCTCAGGTCTTCGATCATCAGCTTGAAGCCGCCCGCGTTGCCCAGGCCATCGACCGGCGGTGCTCCGAAGACCGCAATCTGAGCGTCGAGGATTTCGTTGAAGCATTGCTGCCGAATCTTCTGCCCGATCGTCGCCGAGTACGTCTCGATACCGTGCCGATGATCGAAATCCTCAAGGATCACGAACATCGACCCGAAGTTGGAGTTCACCGCGTTGAGCACGAACGACTGACCCGGAATCCCGATCGTGTGCGCGACGCCGTGAGTTTCCTTCGCGATCTTCTCGACCCGCTTCACGACTTCGACCGTCCGTTCCAGCGACGCCGAATCGGGCAACTGGATGTTGACGATCAGATACCCTTTGTCCTGATTCGGAATGAACCCGACCGGCGTGTGCGTAAGGCCGAAGTACGTCGCCCCCAGCAAGCCACCGTAAATCATGAGCACAATCACGCAGACTCGCAGCGAACCCGCCACGATGCGGCCATAAATCTTCGTGATCCAATCAAACCCGCGATTGAACCACTTGAAGAACACGCTGAGCGCCGCGTTGATTTTCTTCCAGAACATCCAGCCGATCACCGCTCCCGGCAATGCCGTTCCCAACGTGACGGCCCATTGCACGGCGGACGATGAGTCGTCGAGCTTCGCTCCGACCAGCGGGTAAAGGAAATGCTTGCTCAGCCATCCGAGCAGCATCACATAGCCCCACCACGGCAGCGCTTCGAGAGGATCACCGTGCTTGCGAGTTGCGAAAATCTGCGCGGCGCGAGCGGGGGTCATCGTCATCGCGTTAATCGCGGAGATGATCATCGACGCGGAAATCGTCAACGCGAACTGCCGATAAAACTGTCCGCTGATGCCGCCGAGAAACGCGCTCGGCAGGAACACCGAACTGAGCACCAGCGTGATCGCGATGATCGGCCCGGTGATCTCGTTCATCGCGTTGATCGTCGCGGTCTTCGCGTCGTAGCCCTTCGCCAGCCAGACCTCGATGTTCTCCAGCACGACGATCGCGTCATCGACCACGATGCCGATCGCCAGCACCAGTCCGAACAGCGTCAGGTTGTTGAGCGTGAACCCCAGCGCCGCCATCACCGCCAGCGTGCCGATCAACGACACCGGCACGTCGATCATCGGCAGGATCATCGACTTCCAGTCTTGCAGGAACAGCAGCACGACGATCGCCACGAGAATGATCGCGTCGCGCAGCGCGTGAAAGACTTCATGCACCGACTGCTCGATAAACGGCGTCGTGTCGTACACGATCGCGTACTTCACCCCCGACTGAAATCCGGGGAGCGACGCTTCCAGTTCTGTCATCTTCGCGCGGACGGCATTCGCCACATCCAGAGCGTTCGAGCCGGGCAACTGAAACACCGACAGCCCGACCGACGGCTGACCATCGAGCGAGCATTGCATGTCCTGATTCTTCGCTCCGAGTTCCAGCCGCGCGACATCGCGCAGCCGCGTGAGCTGCCCGGACTCGCCCGTCTTGATGATGATCTGCTCGAACGCCTCCGGTTCCGTCAATCGCCCCATCGTCGAGAGGATGTATTGAAAATCGAGTCCATTCGGCACCGGCGGCTGCCCGATCCGCCCGGCCGCGACCTGCACGTTCTGTTCTTTGAGCGCATTGACGACATCCCCCGCCGTCATGTTTCGAGCCGCCAGCCGCTCCGGGTCCAGCCAGATGCGCATGCTGTAGTCCTGCTGGCCGAGAAAGCCGACATCGCCAACACCGTTGATCCGCAGCAGTTCGTCGCGAACATAAATCGTCGCGTAGTTGCTCAGATAAAGCTGATCGTAGATCGGCTTGTCGGTTGCCTTGTCCATCTCAGAGAACAAGTTGACGACCAGCAGGATACTCGGCGACTTTTTCTTCGTGCTGACGCCAGTCGTCTTCACGACATCGGGCAGCTTCGGAGTCGCCAGCGACACGCGGTTCTGCACCAGCACCTGAGCCATGTCCAAATTCGTGCCGAGCTTGAACGTCACCGTCAGCTTGTACCCGCCGTCGTTCGTCGATTGCGACGACATGTAAAGCATGTTCTC
The DNA here is from genome assembly GCA_945904015.1 of Candidatus Kuenenia stuttgartensis. GTDB lineage: Bacteria > Planctomycetota > Planctomycetia > Planctomycetales > Planctomycetaceae > SXKJ01. The sequence goes on from CAMDPK010000077.1 coordinate 20,987, forward strand.
GACGCCGTTGACCTCCTGCTCGATCGGTGCCGCAACGGTTTCCTGCACGACCTTCGCGTTGGCACCCGGATAGACCGCCGACACCTCAACGCTCGGCGGCGCGATCTCCGGATACTGAGCAATCGGCAACGTCATCAGTGCCGCACCGCCCGCAAAGACGATGACCAGCGAGATGACGACCGCGAAGACGGGACGTTCGATGAAGAATTTGGCCATGTTTTGACTGACGGGTCGAGGTTGCGATGGGGAATCCGGTGTGCTTCATCGTTCTGCCCCCATCGTCCTGCCAGCAGTTTGTGGCAGAACGATGGGGGCAGAATGATGGAATCAGGGTTTGGCCTCTGGCTGGTGAGGTTCAACCTTCGATCCCGGTCTCACACGCTGGAGACCATTCACGACGATCCGCTCGCCAGCGGTCAGTCCGTCAGCAATCACTCGCATCCCCTCGTGCAGCGAGCCGAGTTTCACTCGGCGATAGACGACTTGGTTCTCGGCGTTGACGGCGTAAACGAACGACTGGCCCTGATCACGGCCGATGGCTCGTTCGGAGATCAGCACCGCCTTGTGCGAATCGCCGAGCGGCAAGCGGACTCGCGCAAACAGACCCGGGGCGAGCGTCCGCGCGCCACGCTCCGGTTTCGGATTCGTGAACACACCTCGCACGCGAATGGTGCCGGTGTTTGGATCGACTTTGTTTTCCACGAAGTCGAGCTTGCCGCGATACGGATGCCCGTCGTCGTTCGCCAAGCCAAGCAACAGCGGAATCTCTCGCATTTCCGGCCCTTCGAGCTTCCCTTCGCGCACCCGCTTTTGCAGCGTCAGCAGCGTAGGCTCGTCCATGTCGAAGTAGAGATAGATCGGATCGACTGACACGATGCTGGTCAGCGAACCGGTGGCAGGCGTCACCAAATTGCCGATCGTCAGCAGCGGGCGGCTGATTCGCCCACTGATCGGCGCGGTGATCTTCGCGAACTCTAAATCCAGAGTCGCCTGACTAATCGACGCCTTCGCTCCCAGGATCGCGGCTTCGGAACTGGCCTTGTTGCCCGAATCGAAATCGAGATCGCGCTGCGTGGCCGCGTTCTTTTTGAAGAGTTCCTCGGTGCGAGCCAAATCGGCCGTTGTCGTTTTCAACCGGGCTTGAGCCTGAGCCAAATCGCTCTCGGCCTTGGCCAGCGTGTTCAGATACGGCCGCTCGTCGATCTCGAACAGCAAGTCACCCACTTTGACTTCGGCTCCGAGTTCGATGCTGGGATCAAACTCGATCTTCGTCAGATACCCACTGACGCGAGCCCGAATTTCGACCGACTCTACCGCCTCCAGACGACCGGTGAAGTCCTGAAAATCGGTGACTTCTTTTTCGGTCGGAGTCGCCATTTCCACCTTCACCGGCGAAGTGGTCTTCTTCGCGGCAGCGGCATTCGTTTTTTCACAACCGGCCATCGAGGCCACCAGCAAGGCCAGCGCACACCAATGCCACATCCTCCGAAGTCGTAATTCCGTCATGTTGTGATCCTCGTGGCGGACGCTGCCAGCGTCCGATTCTTTTTCGGAAGTTTCGTCACCGTAGCCACGTTCGCCAGAACGTGAGGGCGTCGCAAATTCACCCACGTTCTGGCGAACGTGGCTACGATTTGCGGCCGACGCAGGCTGCGTCGGCCACGATCAACTCTTCTTGAATTCCAGCCCCGGATCCTTTTCGCCGTCGCCAATCATTTTGAATTTGAACTGTGACGGGTTCGCGAAGTCGATCTCGGCGAGCATCGTGCCACCGCCGTCTTCGGTTTCCAGGGCGAGGTTGTTTTGATCGACGGCGAAAGCTCCCTTCACCGACTGCTTCTCTTTTCCGCGTGAGTACGTCCAGACAAAGCCGCCGTCCTTCGTGAGGTCGAGCTGGAATGTCGCGCCTTGACTGGATGCCTTCCAGGTGCCGACGAGTTGCTCGGACTTGAGCACTTTTTCCGGCGGAATGGCCGGCGGTTCTGGAGGCGTCTCCGACGTCTTCGAGGCGTCGGGCGGAGTTGTCATGGCGACCAATTGCTTGAGCAGCTTGTCGTCCGGCAACAGTGCTTGAGCCAGCTTGAATTGCTTAGCCGCGTTGTCGGCGTGGGTGCATGTCTGGTAGTGATAGCCCAGCAAGAAGTGAGCGTCGGCCGACTTCGGATTGGCTTTGGCGAATTCCTCCAGCGCGCGAAGCTGTTTCGTGTAGGGTTCGACGCCGGGATACAGGCTGATCATCGTCGTCCAGTCCCAACCGGGACCGGCGGCGAGGACCGCGTAGATGGCGGCCGCCGATTCGGGATATTTCCCCAGCGAGAACAGCACGAGACCACGGAACTCGTGGACCGCCGTGTCGCGCGGCATGGTCTTCAATGTCGTGTCGAGCTTCGTGAGTGCGTTCGCAGAGTCTCCGCCGTGAAACGCTGTGCGAGCCTCATCAAGTGCCGACATCCCTTCGTCGGTTGGCTGCGGCTCTGACGATGATGTCGCGGTGCCAGGATCGGTTGCTGCCGTCGTGCTCGCACTGTCGGAGTAGACGACCAACGGTTGCGAGTAGTTGTAGCTGTCGGAACTGCTTTCCGAATAATACGGATTCGAGTAGCCCCAATAGCCCCAGCCGTAGCCGATGCGATTGACGCCCCACGCGGTCAAACCAATCGCCGCCGCGACTGGGTAGTTGTTCCACATGTAGCCCCAACCGGCTCCGGGATGCCAACAGCCGTGATACCAGTCGCCATGCTGGTCATGATGATTGCCGGCCCAGTTCTGCCAGTCTTCGCGATTGTTGTTCCGCCAATCCTGACGATCGTCTTGGCGGTCACCCCGATTCTGTTGCCAATCTTCACGGCCGTTGGACATGCGGTCGCTAAGGTTGGATCGGCGATCTTCCAGTGAGTTCGGTCGATTGGCCATGCGATCCTGCACACGAGCTCCTTGATTCGGCAGGCGCGAGCCGGCTCCACCTTCGCCGAGTCCAGGCAGTCGATTCGCCGGAAACTGTGAGATGCCGGGACGATTCGCGATCCCTTGCCCCACTCCGGGGCGATTGGCGATGCCGGCTCCCGAACCGATCCCTTGTCCTGAACCGATGCCAGAGCCGCCTCCCGGCCGAGTGTTGGGCAACGTCGAAGGACGTGATGCACCACCTGAGCCGACGCTTGGCCGATTTCCTGGCTGCACCGACGGACGATTTGCGGCACCACCAACGTTCGGCCGCGAGCCAGCTCCGGTGCTCGGCCGCGTCGTCGGAGTCGAAGGCCGCGCGGCTGGCGTGGATGGTCGAGCCGCCGGCGCTGATGGTCGGCTGAACGACGGAGAACTTCCGACCGAAGGCCGCGAGCCGCCGGAAAACCCACCGCTCGGCCGAGCACCGCCGCTGAAGCCGCCGCCTCGCGCGCCGCCACCGCTAAAGCCTCCGCCACCTCGTGCTCCACCACCGCCTCCACCGCCGCGTCCACCGCGACCGAAAGCGAAGTCCGTCGAACCAATCACCACGGCGACCACTGCCGCCACCATCGTCATCCAAAATCGTGTCTTCATCGGAAAGTCTCCGGTTGTGTTGTTGATTTCGAGGTGAACGATGAATCAGCCGGAACGCGCTAGCGTCCGGTTCTGTGTTTCCGACAACCGGACGCTAGCGCGTTCCGGCTGATGTGTTTATTGCGCCGGTGCCGGCGGTCGGCGAACGACCCGCACTGACGAGTCCGGCAGCAATTCGTTGCCGACGACCATATTTGTCGAGTCAATCTGGAAGGCATCGCCACTGATCGGCGTCACCACGCGAGTCGCCGAGGCACCTCGTCCATCGGGAGTGACTCCTTCGACTTTCAGAATCCAAAGCTCTTCGATCGGCGTCCACGTCGCCTCGGTGAACGCTCCGCTGTGATCGAAGGCCCACGACCGGATCGTGTGTCGCAGAGGATCCCAGGCGATCCGCTGAGTCCCGCGCATCTCGCCGCGACGAGCTTTCACGATGTAGTCCTGCAACAAGTAGTTGCCGTCCTCGGACCACTGACACGTCGTCTCGACGCGGCCGTCCGAGCTTTCATCGACCCAATGCCCGACCAGCCATTCAAGCTGTTGCAACTGCTCGTGCGTGGTCGCCTCGGAGGATTCTTCGGGGAAGTCGCGCACGCTGGCGACTAGCCATTTTCCGTCGCGCTTCACATGGACCAGCGTGTACGGACTCCGCGAACCCGGTTCGTCGGGAGCGAGCGTCGTCGTGCTGTGGCCATCTTCCACCGCAACATCGGGGCTGAGCTGCCGCAGCGACATGAGTTCGACCGCGATGCGTGCTTTCGGATTCTCTTTGAACAACTCGGTGAAGCGAGCTTCGATGTTGGCTCGACCTTGCACGACGTTGCCGTCGTCATCAACAACCTCGGCGTTCTCCGTGAACTGAGCGGCAATTGCCTTCGCGTTGCCAGCGTTGAACGCTTTCTCGAACGCAGCGGCCGATGCCTTGAGTCCGTCCAACTCCGTCGCTCCAACCGGCTTCTTCGCCCCCTTGGCCTCCTGCGACTGAGCCGGCTGCGGCACCGACACCTGCGAAAGTGCGAGGCCAATGGCCAAGCCTCCAAAAACGGCCATCACGAATTGAGTGCGCATCTTGCGGTCTCCTGGTGGTATCAGCCGGAACGCGCTAGCGTCCGGTTAAACGAGTTCGTCGAGTCAAGAACCGGACGCTAGCGCGTTCCGGCTTGTGCCCAACATTGACATTCATTTCCATTGGGTGAAGTTGGTTGCCAGCGACAGAAGTGACTGTTGCAATCTGGCGCGTCGTTTGCGGACGGGAACGACATCGAAACGAGATTCATGAAAACAATCAAGTTTGCCCGTCGGCAACGATTTCAATTTGCGGCAGGCTCACGATCCAGGAGACGCGACAACATGGCTCGACAACAATTCGTTCACCGGAACTTCCTCCGAATCTTGATAGTGCAGTTCTCGCTTGCCGCCGCGTTGTCGCACGCGGCGGACACGACGAGTGAATTGCTGCTGCGAGTTCCTCCGTCGGCCAACGCAGTGGCCGTGGTTGATGTCGAGGGCTTGTTCAAAAGCAAACTTGGCACGAGCGAGGGTTGGAGTCGCCGATACGTCACCGACTACGCGAACGGGATGGTCCCGTTTCCTCCGTCGGTTCAATCGGCGGTGTTGGCGGCCAAGATCGACACCGATTCGATTCACGCGGATTGGGAACTTGGCTTGGTGCGGCTCAAGTCGCCTTTCGCGATGAAGAAACTGGCCGAGAAGGAATCGGCGACGCTGGAGAAGTTGGAAGGCCACTCGTTCGTGGCGACCGACCGCCGCACGAGTTTCATCGAATTGAAGGCTCAACGACTGGCGGTGACGAATCATAAGAGCCGGCAAGATGTGGCTCGCTGGCTGCGAGGGACTCGCGATGCCGCGAAGCCGATGATCTCGGAATACCTGCTCGAAGCTGTGACCGACCCCAAGGGGCAGTACCACTTGGCGCTCGACCTGCAGGACGTGTTGCAATTCGATAGCGCGAAGGTGCGTTTGCAAAATTCGTCGGCGTTGAAGGGTCAGACAGCGGATCTCGATGCTCTGGCCAAGCTCGCCGTGGGTTTGCGCGGCCTGCGAGTCAGCATCGACGTCGGCGAAACCATCGAAGGGACACTGCGGATCGACTTGAGCGACGAGATCGCACCGTATGCGCGACTCTTGCCACGGATCGCACTGGCGGCGTTCCAGAAAAACGGTGTGTTCATCGACGAACTCACCGACGCCAAAGTGGACTTCGGCGAGAAATCGTTCACGTTCACGGCGACTCTGTCGGAACCCAGCTTCCGCCGCATCATCTCGCTCATTCAGCCGACTGTCGGACACCTCGACGACGGCTCTCACGGCAGCGATTCCCCACCAGCACCCGGCGAAGTGGTGGCTGAGCAATCCGCATCCGCTCGGTTCTACAAGACCATTCAAACTCAGCTCAACGATCTGGAAACGAACGCTCGCAAGTCGAAGAACTACGAGTCCTCGGCTCATTGGTTCGAGTCCTACGCCAAGAAAATCAGCCAACTCCCCAGCCGCGACGTCGATCCAGACTTGCTGAATTACTCCACGAGCGTCGTCACCAAACTGCGAGCCATCGCCCGCTCGCTACGCGGCGTGCCGCTCGATGTCTCCGCGCTGCAGTTCGCGAAGAAGCAAGAGGTCTATGTCTATCCGCAGAATTATTATTCCAACAGTTGGTACGGAGGAGTGAGTTACGGAGCGGGCTACGCCTTCGCCCAACCACGTTACGAATACAAAAACAACTTCGCCGAAGTCGAAGCCAAACAAGCCAAGGTGATCGCCGATGCCGCAAAGGACCGCCAAAAAGTTTGGGATCTGCTACAGGGCGAGACCGCGTCGATGCGATCGCAATTGTCCAAAAAGTTTAATACCGACTTGTAAGCTCGGTCGTCGCAATCGCACGTTGGTCCAGCGAACGGCTCCCGGCTAATTCTTGCCGAGCTTCCAGCGCAGGTACTCTTCGAGGAAGCCGTCGATTTTTCCATCGAGCACCGGCTGCGGATTGCCGACGCGCATCCCGGTGCGAGCATCCTTCACGAATTGATCCGGGTTGAGCACGTAATGTCGGACCGGCTCGCCGCCGAAACCGATCTTCGTCTTCGAGCCGCGTTTCGCCGCGAGTTCCGCTTCGCGCTTGTCCCGTTCGATTTGGTACAGCTTAGCGATGAGCATCTTCTTCGCGGTCGATTTGTTCTTGGTCTGAGATCGTTCGCCCTGACAAGCTGCGACGACGCCCGTCGGAATGTGCGTTAGCCGCACGGCCGAATCGGTCTTGTTGACGTGCTGGCCGCCAGCTCCGCCAGCTCGGAACGTGTCGATGCGCACGTCATTCTCCCAATCGACGTCGATCTCGACGTTCTCGTCCACTTCGGGAGTGACATCGACCGCCGCGAAGGACGTCTGCCGCCGCGCCGCCGAATCGAACGGACTGATGCGGATCAGCCGATGCACACCGATCTCGCCTTTGAGATAGCCAAAAACATAACTGCCATGAATGGCGATCGTCGCATTGCGAATGCCCGCCTCTTCACCCGGCGAGCGATCGAGTTCTTCCACCGCAAAGCCGTGTTCCTCGGCCCAGCGCAGGTACATTCGCAGCAACATCTCGGCCCAGTCGGCCGCGTCGGTGCCTCCCTCGCCCGCTTGCAAGGTGACGTACGCCCCACACACGTCTTCCGGCGCGGACATCATCTCTTGCAGTTCGAGATCCGCGAGTTGCTGCTGAACTTGCTCGAGCAACTGCCCAAGCTCGCGCTCACTCTCGCCGGAATCGTCATCGTTGGCGAACTCAAGCAGCACGGACATGTCATCCGCCGCCGAGCAGAGTGTGCTCAACGGCTTCGTGATGGCCGTGAGCTGCCGCCGTTCATTGACCAAGCCTTGAGCTTTGTCTTGGTTGTCCCAAAACCCCGTGCCGGCCATCGCCGCGTCAATCTCGGCGACACGACGCTGTTTTCCAAGCAAGTCAAAGAGAGTCCCGCATCGTCAAGATGCGGGCCTGAACGTCATCGCATTTTTCGCGAAGCGTGTGATCCATTGGAAATATCCTCGACACGGTGGTTCAAAGGGCGGGAAGAGATAACGAAAGCGCGACCTGAAAGCGATGGCTACGTCACAGCCGTCCGCCGTATTGCTGCTCATAGTATTTGCGGTACTCGCCCGATTTGATGCGGTCGATCCAGGCGGTGTTGGCGAGATACCAGTCGATCGTCTCGCGCAGTCCGTCGCGGAAGTTGTGCTGCGGCTTCCAGCCGAGTTCGGTCTCGGCCTTTGCGCAATTAATCGCGTAACGCAGATCGTGCCCCGGCCGGTCGGCGACGTACTTGATGAGCGTCTTTGGCTTGCCGAGCAGTTCCAGCAACGTCAGCGTGAGGTCAATGTTGCGGACCTCGCTGTGTCCGCCGAAGTTGTAGACCTCGCCGACTCGGCCGCGTCGCAACGCGGCGTCGATGCCACGAGCGTGATCGAGCACATGAATCCAATCGCGGACGTTCTCGCCCGTGCCGTAGACGGGGAGAGCTTGATCCTGCAGCGCGTTCGAGATGAACAGCGGGATCAGCTTCTCCGGGAATTGATACGGCCCGTAGTTGTTCGAGCAGCGGGTGATCACCGCCGGGAAGCCGAACGTGTGAACGTAACCCCGCACCAACAGATCCGCCGCCGCTTTCGACGCCGAGTACGGACTGTTCGGTGCCAGCGGTGTCTCCTCGGTGAAAAATCCTTCCGCGCCGAGGCTGCCGTAGACCTCGTCGGTCGAAACTTGCAGATACCGCTGCACTCCAGCGGCTCGGCAGGCATCCATCAGCACCTGCGTCCCGACGATGTTAGTCCGCACGAACGGCCCGCTGTCGAGAATGCTCCGATCGACATGACTCTCCGCCGCGAAGTTCACGACCAGGTCCGGCTTGTGATCCTTGAGCACGCGATCGACGAACTCGCGGTCGCAAATGTCGCCGTGTGCGAAGACGTATCGCGGATCGCTCGACACGTCGGCTAAGTTCTCTGGGTTGCCGGCATAAGTCAGCTTGTCCAGGTTGACGATCTTTTGATCCGGATGCGTCCACAACTGGAGACGCACGAAGTTCGCCCCAATGAATCCGCAACCGCCGGTGACAAAAAGTGTAGGCATGAGTCCGTTCGCTCGTGATTCTGAGTCTTGCAACAACTCTAGGCTGGCAAATTGCCGACCGCATCCATCCTTTGGACGAGTGTTACCGAATCTGAAATCGCCGGTCGAGACGAGAGGACCTTCTTTCGATTCACGAACCGGCACCTTTCGATTTACACAACGACATTTTGTCGATTCAATCCCGGAGCCTTACCCAGATCGATCAATTGCTTCTCGTTTCCGCAGCGGCCTGCCGACGGAAATGAGAGCTTAACCACCGAAGAGGACTCGTTGTTCGATTGCTGGCTCGATCGTTTGCGCATCGACGACCGTAACCGACAACATTCCGATCGGAATGATTGGGGAATGATTCATGTTTCGAGACATGCACTGGCGTTCGACAGATCGAACGATTTTGGTGGCTGTGGCCGGATTTCTGAATTGTGTTTCAGGAGTCTTTTCACAGGATCAACCAGCGGTCGCGAAAGCCGTGAAGTCGGTGGCCTTACCATCACTTTCGATGAGAGTGAAAGTTGCTGAACTCGATAAGCTGTCGCCATCGCAACGGCAGAAGTATCTCGACGAACTGACGAAGGTTTTGGATCTTGGAGCTACGCCCAAGAAGGGAGCGCTGGCAGATGCCGAAAAAAGTTGGGCCGCCGCGAAGAAGGTCTGCGAAGCCGATTCGCGATTAGCATTCGCTTACGGGTTGGTCTTGACCAAGCAAGCCAAGCTGGAGCTTGCGGCTGAACAGTTTTCGAATGCGAAGAAGCTCAGCCGGGGAACTTTGATCGCGGCTGACCTGGAATTGATTCGCGGCCAGATCGCACGACAAAAATTCGATGAGGCGGCGGCAGCGATCAAGGATCTGGCGGAGTCCCTTGGAGAACCCCGCGAGAAAGAGATCGATCCCAAGAATGAGCAAGCAACTGCTCATTGGCTGGGGCGCATTGCCGGATTCCTGCAACACGCAGCAGGATCGAGTTTGAATTTCGAGGGGCTGGATGTTCAAGTCCGCGAAGCGCTGCCGGCACGGCTGCTCCAAGACTTCAATACGGGCTTGACGGTCGCGCAATCGCTTCATGACACGTTGGCGGCGGAGTTTCAATCTCTGCTGGAGAAAGACCGCGAACGGCAAGAAGAGCAAGAGCGAAAGGCTAAGGCCAGTGCGGACGCAGATCGTACGGAAGCCAAAAGTCAGAAAGCAGAGGTCGGCAAGACGGCGGAGTCTGTGACGGGACAGGTCAATCAAAAACTGAACAACATTGACGGCGAAATTGCGACAATGCGGGATCGGTACTTCAACCTTCAAGGTGAGATCCGCCGACTGACTGCGGCGATGAAGGAGTTAGAGGTCCAGGAAAAATCTGAAGAGCGTGAGAAGGATCCGAAAACTGGGAAGACGATCGTTTACACTCGCACTCGCACCCGCATTCGGAATCCCGGTTTGCATAATCAATACAGCCAGCAACGTGCTGATTGTCAGGCGGAATGTGCTCGCCTGAATCAGAATGCCCAAGTGGCGGCGGCCGTCAAAAACCAAACCATCACAGCCGGCAATCAGCAAGTGAACCGTTTACAAGGCGAAGCCCTGCGGCTTCAGAAAGAAGAGTCGCTCGCCGCAAAGCGTCAGAAATCCGCCGAAAAGAAGCTCGACAAAGACTCGGTGGATCGCTCCGGAAAGACGATCCTTCTGGAGACACGAATCCGTCGTCTCGACACCTATCTTCCGGTGACCTTCGCCGAGCAACGACAGCAGTTGCTGAAATCGTTTGAAGAATAGTTCTTCCAGACGAACTGGCGATCAATCCTCCAACTGCTTCCGGCTCGTGTCTGGAGCCAGCCAAATGATCAACATTCCAAGTGCAAAGCACAGGCTGGTGACTCGGCCCATCTTCGCGTAGTCGCCACCGAATAGCTCCGTCAACATGCCAGTCGCGAAGACCGTCACCGCCGTGAGGATGCGGCCGAAGTTGAAGCTCACACCCGCGCCAGTGGATCGGACTCTCGTCGGGAACAGCTCCGGCAGACACAGCGGCAGCCAACCGAAATAGATGCCGCTGAAGAAACCGACCGCTCCCACGCCGCAGAGGAACAGCGTGCGATCCGCCGGGGTCAGAAACCAAAACGTGTATTGAGCACAAATCAAACAGAGCAGACTGGTCAGGAAATAGGTGCGGCGACGTCCAACCCGACTCGCGATCCAGCCACCTAGCAAACTGCCGATCAGTCCCGCGAACGATCTCGCTTGTTGTACGTTTGCCCGCAGGTCTTTGTCGGGCGGATTGAGCGACTCACCCACTTCGCCGGCCCAGGGGACCATCCAGTTCGCGCTGCCCCAGCCGCCGATCAGCGGAATCGTCGCCAGAGCAATCCCAACCAGTGTGATGCTCAACAACGGCCGACGAAAAATTTCGTTCTTGACTGGGGTTGCTGATTGACCGGAGTCCGTGCGGCGACGACTCGCCAGCCAGCGGGGCGACTCCGGAACGAAAAGCATCGCGAAGACTCCCAAGACCACGGGGACTGCGCCGACGACCGGCAACCAGCGCCACGCGAGGAACGATCCATCAACGCCGACGTGCCAACCGCTTGGCAGGTACTCGGTGGGAATCGACGTCCACAGCGACCACTTCGAGACGACAGAAATCTTCGACGCCAACGTCGAGACCAAAAAGATGCCGATGTTCGCCGACGTCCCGATGACTCCCGCTGCTGCCGCGCGAGACAAATTCGACCACGCCTCCGAAACGAGCGCCACACCGTTCGGCCACATGCCGCCGACGCCCGTGCAAGCCAGATACCACAGCACCAACAACTGCCACGGCGACTGTGACAGCGACGCCGCTCCGGCCATGATCGAGTAGGTCAGGATGCTCCACGCCATTGCCTTTGACCGGCCGAAGCGATCCCCCAGCCGACCGAAGATCAGACCACCGCTCGCCGCGCCGAACAGAAACGCGCAGGTCAACCACGCGAACCAACGCGCGACGAGCGTCTTCATCCCCTCCCATTCGATTTTCTCGGCGGGGGACATCGTCGGACCGACCGAACTCTTCTTCGGCACCTGTTTGATCAACGTCTGGTAGCGAGCGACGTCGAGCGATCCCGTGCGTCCCAGCAAATCCACCGCTGCCGGCTGCATCGCCAACGACGAGATAGACAAATGAAATCCGGCGCAGAACCAGCCGAGAAACGCACAGACCAGAACCAGATATCGGCCAGCCGGCGAAAGTGCGGGAACAGTGGGATCATTCATGGTCGTTCAGCATCCTCTGGCCGAATGCCGTGAGCCGATCACCGTCAGCCGTGATACCGTTTTCCGATTCAAAAACGGTATCACGGCCATCAGCTTTCGGCGAACGGCTATCGGCCGAACAGGTCGTCATTCGCCGAGAGCCTGACGCAATTGTGCCACTTCGCTTTTCAACGTGCGGCTGAAGGTCGCCACATCGGAACTGTGCATCACAAGATTGCCGCCAGCTTTCGACCAAGCAATTTCTTGTTCGAGTCCCAACCAGAAATGAATGCCGGCTCCGACGCCGTGCTCGCGAGCAATGCTGAAGATTTTCCGTACTGCTGCGTCGAACCGCGGATGATCGTATTGCTCCGGGATGCCGAGGTTGCACGACAGGTCGTGCGGGCCGATCAACACCGAATCCAATCCCGGCACCGAACAAATCTCGTGCAGGTTCTCGATCGCCGGCACGCTCTCAATGTTGGCGATCAGAATCTTGTCGCCGTTCCGCTTCTCCAAGTAGTCGCGGAGTTCCGGTTCGAGCGTGTTCGGATCGCGCAGCGCCTCTTGCAACCGTCGCCCCTTGAGCGGCCGATACTTCACGGCACCGACCAAGCCGCGGATTTGTTCGGCGGATTCGACATACGGCCCGATGATCCCGCCCGCTCCGGCGTCGAGCGCCTTGCACGCCTCGAACGGATCGTTGCACGGAATCCGCACGACCGGCGGGAGGCCCGACGCGGAGTACGTCTGGCAGATCCACGACAGCGTCTCCCGGCCAATTGGCGTGTGCTCGGTGTCGATGAAGACAAAGTCGATCCCCGTCTGCTTGACGAAGTTCGGCCACAGCGGCGAGGTGCCGATCATCGCCGACGAATACACGCGTTTGCCTGAGTGCAGAGCCTGAATAATTTCACGACCGGTCATGAAGTTCTCCTTGGTGTTGAATTCAAACCCCACCGGGCTTGCCCGGTGGCTCGCTGGCTTTTGCACTACTGGTCGATGTTCAATCGAAGGGAGTAGTGCAAAAGCCTGAATCCACCGGGGCAAGCCCGGTGGGGAGTCAAACTTATTTCATCGCACCTCCACTGATTGTCCAGTGCGACACGATTCGAGTGCCGCCGCAACGGTCGCGAAGATTGCACGGCTGGCGCGGGCGTCGAGAATCGTATCTCCATTCGTGTCGATCGCCTGAGCAAAGTTCTCGGCCAGCAGGAAATCGTTGTCGTTGGCGACGCGCCGCTGACGGAACTCTTTCGCCGGTTGATGACGATAATAAACGCCGACCTCCGGCCGCGCCTCGCTCACGACCAATGCCCCCTCGCTGCCGACCACATGCAGTTTGATTTCGCCGCCGCTGGGATGACTCGCCGCGCCGATGCGACCGATCGCCAGAGTCGCGATCAGGCCCCCTTCGAGTTCCAGCGTCACGCTCGCCAGATCTTCGACGCCATTGTCGGCATGGACCTGCTGAAAATGACTCGCCGACCGAGCGAACACTCGTCGCACGTCGCGGCCCGTCAACATCCGCAAATAACCGAGCGGATAGATTCCTTCGACCGCCAGTTCGCCCATCGGTTCGACACCGAGGCCACCGTCCGAGCCATCGACATGCGCCGCGATCAAATGCGACTGCCAGTCGATCGGTGGGTATCCAGGTTGCCGGCTCCCCTTCGGCGGGCCGGCGTCTTTCGCGAAATAGAAGTCGAGATGCACCGCTTGTGGCTGACCGATCGCGCCGGCTTCGATTTGCTCTCGCGCGTGCTGGATAGCGGGAATGAAATTGCGATTCCACATCAGGAACTTCACGCCGCTCTTTTCGATGGCCTCGACCAGTCGATCGGCCTCGTTGCTTCGCGTCGTCAACGGCTTGTCCTGAATGACGTGAACTCCCAGCGCCGCCGCCCGGATACTCAAATCACAATGCCGCTCGGCTTCCGGGCTGACGATGGCGACGTCAACGTTGAACTCGCGCAAGGCTCGTTCGACATCGCGGACGTAGGGAATCTTGAACGAGTCGGCTAGCTGCTGGTTTCGCTCGTGAGCCCAATCGGGAATCTGTGGATCGTCGGCCACGACGACCATTTCGAATCGCGGATGCGTTGCTACGGCGCGTGCGACGTAATCGTGCTTGACCGCGCTGAGCGCCGCGCACCGAAATGTCACTGACGGCGAGCCGGCGGGCGTCAGCCCCCGGACGTTTGGCGCGATCGTGACAGTCCGGGAGCTGACGCCCGCCG